>CAYTDX010000061.1:0-9241 GCA_964436655.1 uncultured Caldimicrobium sp. | reverse complement strand
TCCCCTGCGGAACCCTTTTCGTGAATCTTTTGGGCTCCTTTTTGATAACACTTAGTATGAGTTATTTTCTGGCTTCAGGCGCAGATCCCCTATATCGCTACTTTTTTATAGTTGGTTTTCTCGGGGCCTTTACCACCTTATCTTCCATTACCTATGACACCCTTCTTCTCTTTAAAGAGGGCTATTCTCTCTTGGCCCTGGTAAATGTCTTTTCAAATTTTTTTCTCTCCCTTTTATCTGGGGTGGGAGGCCTGGCTCTGGGAAGATTTTTATTTTACCGATAGCTCTTAGGAGGTTTTTATGGAAGTTTATAATCAAGAAGGTCTCATCTTACGCATCTATGTAAGAGAGGAAGATAGATTTGAGAGGATTCCCCTTTATAAAAAGATCTTAGAGCTTGCCAAAGAGGAAGGTCTTGCTGGTGCAACCATTTTCCGTGCCATTATGGGATATGGACCATCAAGAAAAATAAGAAGCCTTGCCTTTGCTGATCTTTCCTCTAATCTTCCTGTAATGATTGAAATAGTTGATACCGAGGAAAAGATTAAGATGTTTCTCCAGAATATCAATGGTCTTGTTAATCACGGTTTGATTACCCTTCAGCCCATTGTAATTATTAAAAACTTACCTTAAATTTTTATGTTATTAATTCTCAGGGAGGCCCTATGCACGGCGTTATAAAATTTGGAAATTTTCTTTTTAGGTGGAGAAGCTATCTCCCAGTCCTTTTTCTCCTTTTAGCTTGGAAGGTTTTCATTACCACCGAATATTTTGAAAGAAATTACCCTATCTTTCAAATCCTTTTTGAAGGCCTTTGCTTTTTGCTTTCGGCTGTAGGGCTTGGTCTACGGTTTATAATTGCAGGCTATACTCCAAAGGGGACCTCGGGTAGAAATACCAAGTCTCAAAAGGCCTATACTCTAAATACTTCCGGTTTTTACTCCATAATAAGACATCCCATCTATTTTCTTGGAAACCTTCCCATTTTTCTTGGCTGGCTACTTTTTACCGAAATTTGGTGGCTAATTCTTTTGGGTATTTTTCTATTCTTTGGATATTACTGGTTTATTGTGAGGGCAGAAGACGCCTATTTAAGAGAAAAATTTGGGGATGAATGGGAGAACTGGGCAAGGGAAACACCTGCCTTTTATCCTGCCCTGTGGAAAAAATGGGTCCCCTTTAATACAAAATTTAATCTCAAAAAGGCCTTAAAAAACGAGATACCCACTATTTTTATTTTGATTTTGGTATTTGCTCTTGTGGATACCCTGCGAGACCTCATTACTGAAAAGGAGCTTGACCTCTTCTGGCTAAGTGTGGCAATTTTAGATGTGGGGTTCTATCTCCTTTACAAGATTTATCTCAAGAAGGCCTTGAAATGAGCTTTTATGAAAGAGAAACTGAAACCTTTCTCACTTTAAGGATAAAAGAAAGGGGTGGTTTTGGAGCTACCCCTCTTCTTCCTGAAACCCTTGAAGATACCTATTTTGGAACCCTTGCCTGTTATTTCTTGTCAAAGGACCTTTTTAAAAAGGTAAAACCTAAAATCTTGACCTTTTTAGGGCATTTTGAATATAAAAATATAATAGACCCCTACAAATTCTATCAGCTCTTACAGATATACAGACTTTCTGAGGTTGAACCTCCAGTAAAATTAATTAAATTTATAAAAAATCTTTTGAAGCAGTTCCAATCTATTGAATCTCTTAACCCCTTAAAAATTTTTTCTCTCTGGCATTTATCTAAAGCCGTCGGTGACGATAAAATCCAAGGCCTTATTGAAAACAGGGTAGATTCTTTAAAATTCCAGACCCTTGAAGAGCTTTACTATTTATCAGAGATAAGAGAGGCCCTTAAAAGGGGGTATCTTGATTTTGTTTTAAGGAGCCAGAACGGAGACGGAGGCTTTGGTTTTTATCCTGGCACCACCTCTTATATAGAAAACACCTATTATGCCTTAAAATTTCTTTCTTCTCTTGCCATCCCAAAGTCTGTCTTTCTCAGGGCCTACTATTTTATTCTGGCCTGTTACAATAGGGATGGGGGCTTTTCAAGAAGGCCAGGTGGTATCTCTTACCTTGAGACTACAGCCCTCTCCCTTGAGATCTTAAATTCCCTATTAAATTCCCTGTCTATTTAAAGAGGACTTTCTCTTTTAGGTCTATGTCAAAAATTTTTAGAGTTTTGAACATCTAAATCTACATAACCTTAGGGGATTTTTTTCATTGCCTTTGAAATCCTGAAAGACAAATCTTTAAACCTCTTCAGAGCCTATGTTCAATTTAGAACGCCTTTTTAGATAATGTCTTTTTATAAGATTCTAAAATTCTTAAAAATATAAGACTTTAGTAAAATTATCCGGAAGCCGAAATCCTTAGGTTGCGTTTTTTCAGTCTCTTTTCAATTTTATTGAAAGCTAAAGGATTCACGGGTACGAGACCTTTGCAAAATTATGGTTCTTTTAAAATTTGAGGTAGCCGCAACCCGTAGGTTTCGTGTTTTTTTGGATTTTTATTGATTTTCTCATAGGCTAAAGGTCTTGCTGCTACCGAAAAAAATTTTGCAAAGAACTCCATAAAGATTTATTTTTCATGCAGCCCCTCAGAAATTATAGACTTTTTAAGGTTCTGTGGTAAGCTGGGAAAGGTAATTTCTAAAAAAGGGCTCATACATAAAAAGAGGGGCTCAAGTGAAGAGTCATGTCTGCAAGACTAAAGTTCCTATTTAAACCAGTTTATTCCTCACCTGAAGAACTCCTTCAAAAGAAATTTTTAGTGGCAGATGAGCTCTTTTTTTCATGGAAAGATCATTTTTTAAGACAAGAGGACTTTTTAAAGCTCTTACAGGATTACGAAAGATCTATTTTAAATTCAAACCTTATTATGGAAAATATAAAAAGTTTTGAAGAGTGTTATATTTGTTCTGTGATTGATAAAAAAGGGTGTTGTAAAGCAGGGCTTGAAAACGAGGTAACCATTAACATCCTTTTAATAAACCGGTTTTTAAATAAAGATATTCCCACAGAGAGGGAGGTTCCAGGGAGATGTTTTTTTGTTGGACCAAGGGGCTGTAAAATCTTTGCCAGGCCTTATCTCTGTAGAGAATTCTTTTGCAAAAGACTAAAAGAGAGATTTAAGGAGGAGGAATACATAAGGGTAACCCAGGCCATTGCCGAGGAATTGACTTTACTTTACAAACTTTGTGAGTATATTAAAAGGGAATACCAGTTTTTATTGGGTGAGTTTCTCTTTGAGATGGATATAACTGGATACTCCTAAGAGGAGGTGTGCTATGATGAGACTGCTTTTTCTTTTTATGTTTCTTTTTTTGATATCTGCCTGTGCCAAGAAGGAGGTACCCCCGGTAGTTGAGGTTCCCAAGGCCCCCTCTGCAGAAGAGAAAAAGGCACCAACCATTATGGAGAAAAAGGAAGAGCCCAAGGAACTGGCCAAAATTTTAGGTGAAGAAAAAAAAGAAGGACCAGCATTAACCAAAGAGGATAGAGAGAGGTGGAAACTTTACGGAAGATCCACCTCTCCCCTTTTAGCCATATTTTTTGATTATGATGACTTCTCTATCAGATCAGATATGTGGGATAGAATCAGGGCCAATGTGAGATATCTACTTGAAAATCCAAGGGTAAAGGTAGAATTGCAGGGAAATTGTGATGAAAGAGGAACCAACGAGTATAATATGGCCTTAGGTATGAAAAGGGCCCTTGAAGTTAAAAAGGTTTTGGTTAAACTTGGAGTGGAGGAATCCCGCATTAAGGTAATAAGCTTTGGGGAGGAAAAGCCCCTTTGCACAGAAAGTGATGAGTCCTGCTGGGCCATAAACAGAAGGGTAGATTTTGTATTGAAATAACATCTGCAAGGAGGGAAGTGATAAAATGGAGAGAGGGTTTATTTTTTTAGCTGGTCTTCTATTTTTGGTCTTTATCCTTTTTAACAGTGTAGCTCAGGCCCAACAAGAGCCCCTGAAAATCGGTATAATTGACATCAAAAGGGTTATTAACACCTCAAAGTATGGGCAGGAAGTGATGGAAAAGCTCCAAAAAAAGTATGAAGAGCTTCAGGCCAAGATTGAGGCCAAGGGAAAGGAGCTTGAGGCCCTTAAAGAGGAGATTGAGAAAAAGGGTCAGCTCTGGTCTCAAGAGGTGAGAGAAAAAAAACAGAGTGAGTATCAGAAAAAATTAAGGGAATTAAAGACCTTTCAAGAGGACGCCCAGTTTGAGATGCAGGATTACGAAAAAAAGCTTCTTGATCCTATTTTCAAGGAGCTTGAGGATATCATTAAACGCTATGTAGAAAAGGAAAAATACGATTTAATCATGGAAAGGGGGCAACCTGGTATTTATTATGCCTCTCCAAGAGTGGATATATCTCCAGTGATAGTTGACCTTTTTAATAAACACTATGAGGAGACAAGGGGAAAGGGGGTAAGTCCAGCTCCTAAGAGCGAGACCCCGAAATCCAAGGAACCCGCTAAAACGGGAACACCAGCCAAAAAATAAACATTGATCTTAGCTGGAAACTGGATAATAGGAGATATAGGGGGGACAAGCTCAAGGCTTGCCCTCCTCTCTTTAGATCAAAATAAATTTAATCACCTCAGGGTTTACAAAAATCAGGAATTTTCAAATCTACAGGAGGTGCTCTCCTGTTACTTAGAGGAAATCAAGCTAAGGATTAGACCCTCTCTTTTCCTTGCCTTAGCCGGACCGGTTATCAAAGGAGAGGTTAGGATTACCAACTTAAACTGGCAGGTAAAGAAATCTGACTTGAGGAGGCTCTTTTCCTTTCAAAGGGTGATTCTTGTAAATGACCTTTATGCCCAGGCAGGAGCTATTTTTTATCTCTCCAAGGAGGATCTCTTTGAGGTCAAAAAGGGCAAAAAATTAAGGGCCTATCCAAAGGCCCTTTTATCTGTTGGGACAGGTCTTGGTATGGCCTTTTTACTTGGCAAGAACCCTTTGAAAATCCTTGCCTCAGAAGGTGGACATACCCCTTTTCCGGTTCAAAACTTAGAGGAGTTGAAATTTTTAGAGTTCCTGTCAAGCCAGGGAATAAAAGCCACCTTTGAGGAGACCCTTTCAGGTAGGGCCCTTAGTAACTGGTATAGCTTTTACAGTCAGGGTAGTGAAAAACTTACCCCGGAGGAAGTCAGTTTAAGAGCAAGAGAGGGTGATACCTTGGCCCTGAAAGCAGTAGAAAAAATCTTTTCTCTTCTTGGAAGAAAGTGTTATGAAATCGCCATTACCCTCCAGCCCTTTGGAGGGATCTATCTTGGAGGAGGTGTCCTTCAGAATTTAAGAGAATTTTTAGGGTCTTCCTCTGTAAAAAAAAGCTTTTTAGAGGAATATTATTTTTCTGATAAACTTAAAAACCTTCTTGAAGAAATACCTATCTACCTGATTCTACATCCCTTTCCAGGGCTTTTAGGAGCTCTAACCATTCTCCGTAGCCGATTAAGGAAATAGACCTTACGGTCTCATCCACATAATGGATTTTTACCTCAAGAAAGTCCTCCTTAGGAGGATTAACTAATTTTTCAGCCCACTCAATGAGCATTATGTGAGTATTCAGATATTCCCAGAGCCCAAGCTCTTCAATATCAAGGGCCTCTAAGCGATAGAGATCCACATGCGCGATGGGATGAATTCCCTCGTAAAGATTAACTATGGCAAAGGTTGGGCTGGTAATGATTATATCTGGATTAACCTCCAGGCCCTCGCAAATCCCCTGAATAAAGGTGGTTTTTCCACTTCCCAGATCCCCATAAAAGAGGACGAGGTCTCCTGGTTTTAGATATCTGGCCAGGAATCGGGCAATTTTTTTGGTCTCTTCGGGGGATCTACTCAGATATTCCAGGATGCTTACTCCTTGCCCAGAATAAAAAGAAAGGCCTTAGAGGGATCCAAATATTCCTGAATAGCCCCTCGTATATTTTGAGAGGTTATCTCCTTCACCAAGGCCTCGTATTTTTCCGAGTAATTCCATCCAAGCCCCAGAACCTCATTTACAGCCATATCCTCAGCCTTTGAAAGGTTGCTCTGAAGAGAGAGTCTGTGCCTGCCAAGGAGTCTATTTTTACCTCTTTCAAGCTCCTCAGGACTTAAGCCCTCCTTCTTTATCTTTTCAAGGATTTCAAAAAATCCGGAGACCGCTTCTTTTTCCTTTTCAGGAGAGCAGGCTATGTAAAAGATAAGAGCTGACCTTTTGGGATATAGAAGTAAAAAGGATGTTACTGCATAGGCAAGAGACCTCTCATCCCGCAGGATCCTAAAGAGCGGTCCATCCTGCCCCGAAAGGGCACTATTTAATACCTCAAGGGCAACCCTATCCTCACTCAGAAGACCGGGAACCTGGAAACCAAGCAAGATCTGGGTTTGAAAACTATCCTTTTTGACCCGTTTTGAGGCCTCCTTGGGGAAGGTGGGCTCAGGCTCCTCTTTGACTTCAACTTTTTTCCCCTTCCAGTCTTTTAAAAGTTCTGCCAGTCTATTTTTAAGATAGGATACCTCAAAATCACCGCTTACAACCAGAACTCCCCTTTCAGGGGTAACCCTTTGAGAATAAAGCCTGCGAAGGTCATTTGCCGTAAAGGAGAGATAAAACTCCTTTGATCCAGCCTGATTCAACCCGTAGGGATGCTCTGGAAAGAAGGCCCTGAGGAACTCTTTTATAGCAAGGGAAAAGGGTTGATCCTCCTGTTGATACAGGAGGGATAAGAGCTCAGGGCGAGCCTTTTCTATCTCTTCTTTTTTGAAGGCAGGGTTGAGAAGGATTTCTGTAAAGAGCTCAAGAACCTCAGGTAGTTTATTAGAAAGGGTCAAGGCCTTCAGACCGAAGGTATTTCTTCCTGTAAAACCCTTTATGCTTGCCCCAAGGCCTTCAAGTTTTTCAGCCAGCTCTTCAGCGGAATGCCCCTTGGTTCCCCTTGGCCAGAGTAGAGCTAAGGCCTGATGGATCCCGTTCGCCTCTTGAGTTTCAAAGCGGGTGCCCCCTGGAAAGACGAGGGATATCCCCACTGTCGGGACATCCTTTAAGGGATGAAGTATGACCTTTAAACCATTTTCAAGGGTAAAGGACTCCACAGATTTATCTATCTGCCCTTGGTTGAGGATTTTTCTATAGGTCTCTTTGTCAAAGGTGGGCTTTTCAGAAAGCATGGCTGAGACAAGCTTTTCGGTATTTAAAAAGCGGTTGGCAAGGGCCCGTAAGTCCTCTGGTGTGGCCTTTTCAATTTGTTCCTTATACCAGAGGAGGTCTCTATAATTTCCTCTGGAAAGTTGAAAGGTTGCAAGGGCACGCGATAGCCCCTCTACGGTTTCTTGA
The DNA here is from genome assembly GCA_964436655.1 of uncultured Caldimicrobium sp. Classification (GTDB taxonomy): domain Bacteria; phylum Desulfobacterota; class Thermodesulfobacteria; order Thermodesulfobacteriales; family Thermodesulfobacteriaceae; genus Caldimicrobium. The sequence goes on along the minus strand of CAYTDX010000061.1, from coordinate 1,904 downwards.
GAATAGATAAAGGTTGATAGGACCTGGGTTTTTGCCCTTTCAAGCTCTTCCTTCGTGGGGCCCTCTTTTTTAAATCTCTCAAGTTCCTTTAAGGTTTCTTCAAGGATGCCTTGAAAATTTCTGGCATCAGCTGTGCCTATGATTTCAAAAAGGCCGGGGCCATCAGGGGTAAAGGCAGAGGCAGAAATGGTTTTAACCAGCCCCAGCTTTCTTTTTAAGTTTAGATAGAGCCTTGAGGATTCTCCACCACCGAGGATTTCAGCTAAGAGATCCATAAGGGGTGCGGTGTCCTCATGAATAGAGGGTGCCGGGAAGGTAAGGGCAAAGTAGGATTCCTTCACCGGTCTTGTCACCCAGCGAAGCACAGGTTCATCCACATAGGGCTCATCCGGGAAGGAAATCTTCTTTAAGGTCCTTTGAGGGAGCTTTGAAAAATACCTCTCCAGAAGTTTATCAAGCTCCTTTTCAGTTATGGCACCTGTTACAATCAGGACCATATTTTCAGGGGTATAAAAGTGATCAATAAAATAGAAAAGGTCCTCTCTTTTTACCGAACGCACAGATTTTTCGTATCCAATAATAGGTCTTTTGTAGGGATACTTAGTATAGGAGGCCTTCATAAGTTCTTCATAAAGAACAATCATGGGGTTATCAAGGCGCATCTTCATTTCTTCAACCACTACTTCCTTTTCCTTTTCAAGCTCTGCGGGATCAAAGTAGGGCTTGAAAACTGCCTGAGAAAGCACATCCAGTGCCGTTTCAGCGACCTCAACAGGCCCTACCACATAATAACAGGTCTGATCATAGGAGGTAAAGGCATTAATGTAGCCACCCTTTTGTTCAACCCTTCCAGCAACCTCTCCGGGTTTTTGACCCTCTCCACCTTTAAAAATCATGTGCTCAATAAGATGGGTAATCCCTGCAACCTCCTCCCACTCATATTTGCTACCTACCTTTACACAGAGATACACGGCAACCACCTTTTCTCTTGTGTAGGGCATGTAAAGGACCTTGAGCCCGGAGGGAAGTCTCTTTTCTATCACCCTCTCAACGAGGACTTTTTCGGCATAGAGTTCTTCTGGCATAAGGATTCCTCCCAGAAATAGGGTAAAAGCCAAGAAAAAAGTCCAAAGGATACAGGAGCTAAAAAATCTTTTCATCTTGAGTATAATTTTAAGGTATAAAGGGGGTTTTGTCAAAATAGGGGGGACTCAGCCTATGCTAAAGGACTTCAAGGAGATCCAGATTGAGCTTGCAAAAAAAGTGAGGCTTGTCTCCCTTAGAAAAGAACCCCGATTAATAGGGGGCTGCGATGTAGGTTATCTGGATAGAGATCTTGCCAAGGGTGCCTTTGTGGTGGTGAGGTATCCTGAGTTTGAGATAGTAGATGTAGTAAAAGTCGTAAAAGAAATAGAGTTTCCCTATGTTCCTGGGTACTTAGCCTTCAGAGAGGTTCCGATTCTTTTGGAGGCCTTCCAAAGGCTTCAGAAAATACCTGATTTAATACTTGTTGATGGGCAGGGAATCGCCCATCCAAGAAAGGCAGGGCTTGCCGTTTTTCTCGGGGTTGAGCTGGGCATTCCAACTATCGGATGTGCCAAAAAGCCACTATTAAAATATGAAGGGGAGCTTAATCCTGAGAGAGGGGCAAGACTTCCCATTTATCTATCAAGAGAAACTGTAGGCTATGTCCTAAGAACCAGAACCGGGGTAAAACCTCTCTTTGTCTCTCCAGGAAACCTAATCACTCTGGATGAGGCAGTAGCCTGGGTTTTGAAGACAGCGATAAGATTCAGATTGCCTGAGCCTCTGAGAGAAGCCCACAGATTATCCATTGAGAAGAACTAAAGCTGGGGGAGGAGGACTCGAACCTCCACTCGTGGATCCAGAGTCCACTGTCCTGC
>CAYTDX010000060.1:0-9521 GCA_964436655.1 uncultured Caldimicrobium sp. | reverse complement strand
AGGAGGTCTCTTATGAAGTGGGTAACCCTGAATGCCTTGAAAAGAGAAAAAACTGGCAAAGAGACAGCCAAAAAACTTCGCAAAGCCGGGTATATCCCAGCCATCCTCTATGCCAAGGGTGCTGAATCCATTGCCTGTGCAGTGAAATATACTGAGTTTGAAAAGGCCTATAAGCGTCATCGGGGTGAGTTTATCATCTACACCTTAAACTTTGAAAATGGACAGAACCTGATGAAACAGGCTGTTCTCAAAGAGATTCAGCGTGATCCCTTAACAGACATGTTTCTCCATCTTGACTTCCAGGGTATTGAGGAAGATAAAACCGTTGAAATTAAAGTTCCCCTTGAATTTACCGGAAAACCAGTTGGGATAACCAAAGGGGGAATCCTTGAGATACACCTTCATGACATAGATGTTGAATGTCTGCCTAAGGATATACCGGATAAGATAATCGTTGATTTGAGTCATCTGGATGTGGGTCAGAGCCTGCATGTAAGGGACCTTAAGGTTCCTGAAAACATAAAGATTACAACTGATCCTGAGGAGACGATAGTCACCTTAGTTTCCGAGACCGAAGAAGTTGCAGGAGCCGAAGAGGCCACATCAGAGTAAATACCTTTGAGGGACCCTTGCAGGGTTCTTTTTTAAAGAGTAAAGAGTGTGGATCTTTTGTGGGCTTGGAAATCCTGGGGTTGCCTATGAAAAAACACGGCACAATTTTGGATTCCTTGCCTTGGACTGCTTTGCCGAGAGACATAAACTCAGGTTTCAGGTCTCTCAGGCCTTAGAAAGCGAGATTGCCCTTTATAAAGACAAGGCCTTATTGTTAAAGCCTTTGACTTACATGAATCTTTCCGGAAGAGCGGTTAAAAAGACCCTTGACAAATTCAGGCTTGAACCCCAAAATCTTCTTGTGATTTACGACGATCTTGATCTTCCTCTTGGAAAGATGAAGCTTTTGCCAAAGGGGGGAGCTGGAGGACACAGGGGGGTCCTATCCATAATCTCTTCCCTTCAGACTAAGGATTTCCCAAGATTGAAATTGGGTATCGGACGACCGGAAAAAGGGGATCCCCGAGACTATGTGCTCTCTCCCTTTGAAGAAGAGGAATGGCCAATTGTTGAGAGTGTCCTCAATGAGGTGGTTCTGGCCCTGGATGAACTATTGTATGTAGGACTTTTGAAAACCATGAATAAAGTAAATTCCAGGAGTTAAGGCATGACACCTGAGGAAAGGTCTCAAAACCTCAGGCTTAAGGTTAGAGAGTTCTTGATAAGATTGGAAGAGTATCTTTATTATCTCGTAGCCCTGGGTCTGGTTATTGGGTTTGTTATTGTTATGATTGATGGACTTGTTATCCTTATTAACCTCTATGAGACCTCTAATTTTACTGAAGGGGCCATTAAGTTTTTAGACAAGGTGCTGGTTTCATTAATCTTTCTTGAGATTTTTTATACTGTTTTAGTTGCCATTTTAGAGGAAAGCGCTGTAAAGTGTGTTGAACCCTTTATTTTAGTGGCTATCACAGCGCTGGTTAGAAGACTTTTAATTTTATCCTTTGAGATCTCTCATCCCACCATCTTTTTACCGGAAAGGATGAAGTTCTATCTGATTGAAATGGCCCTGGTGGGGGTTTTGATTTTAATGCTTATTTTAGGAATTATAATCTTTAGAAGGAGTAAAAGATAATGGAACATCCTGAGAAGATTTTGGTGCTTGATTTTGGCTCTCAGACCACCCAGCTTATAGCCCGGAGAATCCGGGAATTTTCTGTTTACAGCGAGATAAAGGCCTGTTTTGTGAGTCTGAAGGAGATCAAGGATTTTCAGCCTAAGGGGATTATCCTCTCGGGTGGACCCGCCAGTGTCTATGATGAGGACTCCCCTAAGGTTGACCCAGCTATCTTTGATCTGGGAATCCCCGTCCTGGGCATCTGTTACGGGGCTCAGCTTATGAGTTATCTCCTCGGAGGTAAGGTTGAAAGGAGTCTCAAGAGGGAATATGGCTTTGCAGAGATAGAACTTTTAAAGGAGTCTCCCTTTTTTAAAGGGCTTGATCTGACCCAAAGATATCAGGTCTGGATGAGCCACAGCGATAGGGTTGAGGCCCTTCCTCCGGGTTTTGTGGCTATTGCCAGAACGGATAACTCACCCTATGCCGCCTTTGCCCATGTGGAAAAGCCCCTTTTTGCAGTGCAGTTTCACCCAGAGGTTGTTCATACCGAGATCGGTAAGGACCTCCTCAAAAACTTTGTCTTTGAGATCTGTGGTTGCAGCGAGTCCTGGACCATGCCCTCCTTTATTGAAAGCACGGTTGAGGAGATTGCCAAAAGGGTAAGACCTGAAGAAAAGGTCATTTGTGCCCTATCAGGAGGTATAGACTCAACGGTCACAGCCCTTCTTGTGCACAGAGCAATCGGAGAGAGATTGATCTCCCTATTTGTAAATAACGGGCTCTTAAGGAAGGGAGAGGCTGAAGAGGTCCTTAATCTCATGCATGGTCTGGGGCTAAGACCTCTCTATGTGGATGCAAGCTCCCTTTTTCTGGAAAGACTCAAGGGAGTGGTTGACCCTGAGCTCAAGAGGAAGATCATCGGTGAGACCTTTATTGAGGTCTTTGAACAAAAGGCCCGGGAAATTGAGGGAGTCAGATACCTTGCCCAGGGGACCCTTTATCCTGATGTGATTGAATCCTGCTCCTTCAGGGGCCCCTCTGCTAGGATTAAGAGTCATCACAATGTGGGAGGGCTTCCGGAAAAAATGCAGCTTAAATTGCTTGAACCCCTGCGGGAGCTCTTTAAAGATGAGGTGAGAAAGATTGCTGGGCTCCTTGGCCTTCCCAAAAAGATTATCTGGAGACAGCCCTTTCCCGGTCCTGGGCTTGCTGTAAGGATCTTAGGGGAAGTAACCGAGGAAAAACTTGCCATTCTCAGGGAGGCTGATGCCATTGTTATAGAGGAGATGCTTGAATCTGACTGGTATTACAGGGTCTGGCAGAGTTTTGCCGTTCTTCTCCCTATCAGGACAGTGGGGGTTATGGGAGATGCCAGAACCTATGATTATGTGGTGGCCTTAAGGGTCGTTGAGAGCCAGGATGCCATGACCGCAGACTGGGTCAGGCTTCCTTACGAACTCCTGGCACGCATCTCCAATCGCATAATCAATGAGGTCTCCGGGGTAAACAGAGTGGTCTACGACATATCCTCTAAACCCCCGGCAACCATTGAATGGGAATAAACTGGGGAAGAAAGCTCTTTCACATAGCCTCTTCTCTTTTCTTCTTTGGCCTTCTAAAATTCCTCCAGAAACCTTATTTTCAGATCTTTCTGCTTTTTACCGCAGGGCTTGTCCTCCTCTGGGAATTTCTACGCCTGAGATTTCCCGCAATTCTCCCTTTTAAGAGCCTCTGGGAAAGCCTCCTTAAGGAGAGTGAAAAGAAGACCCTGAGTGATGCCCTCTTTTTCATTCTCGGGGTTTTGATTAGCTCCCTGATGCTATCTGGAGACCCCCTCGGGGTAGCCATACTCATTCTCGGTATTTCCGATCCTCTGGCAGCTATAACAGGTGCCTATCTTAAAAGGGGTCCCACATTCAAAAATAAGAGCCTTTCAGGGACTCTGAGCTTCTTTTTATCCTCCTTTACTATAGCCCTTTTCTTCCTTAAGGCCCCTTTAAGCAGTCTTTTAGGACTCTCCCTTTTTTTAAGTCTTGTTGAGCTTTTTACCACACGGGATAATCTCTGGATACCCATAGCCTGTGCAGTCTACCTGAGAATCTTTGACACTCTCACCTTTTAAGGGTATAATTGCTAAGGCAATGAGACCCCTTTATTTTGATTACAATGCCACAACCCCGGTCTTGCCCGAGGTCCTATCAGCCTTTGATCTCTATGCCGGGGAATACTTCTGGAATCCAAGCTCAGGGCACCTTTTGGGAAGAAAGGCCAAAGAGGCCCTTGAGGAGTTCAGGAAGACCCTTGCCCAGACACTTTCGGCAGAGCCAGAGGAGGTCCTCTTTACCTCCGGGGGGACTGAGGCCAATCATCTTGCCCTCTTCGGGGTCCTCACCCCCTTTAAGAGGGCCCATCTCTTGGTTTCTGCCTTTGAGCACCCTTCTGTCCTAAAACCAGCCGTCAAACTTCTTGAGCTGGGCCTTGAGGTTGACTTTGTCCCGGTTAGTCCCCAGGGTTATGTTGAGATTGATGAGATAAAAAAACGCCTGAGACCCCAAACCAAACTGGTCTCAATTATGCTTGCTAACAATGAAATAGGCACTCTTCAGCCACTAAAGGAGATCGCCGGGCTTTTACGGGAAAGAGAGATCCTCCTTCATACCGATGCCTGTCAGGCTGTAGGAAAGATCCCTGTTGACTTTAAGGAACTTGGAGTAGATCTGTTAACCCTTGCCGGACACAAGCTCTACGCTCCAAAGGGCATAGGTGCCCTTATAGTCAAGAGGGGTATCCCGCTTACCCCCCTCTTCTTAGGGGGCGGACAGGAAAGGGGCCTCAGGGCCGGAACAGAGCCAGTTCCCCTGATTGCAGCCTTAGCCAAGGCCTGTGAGATTGCAAGTAGAGATGTGCTGGCTGAAAGGGAAAGATTAATCTTTCTACGGGAAAGGCTTTATCAGGGGCTAAAGGAAATCTATCCCAAACTCTACAGATACGGAGCCCCCGAAAGAACCCTACCCAATACCCTTACCGTTTCTTTTGTGGGAAGGAGTGGGGCTCAGATTCTTGCGGAACTTCCGGAGATATGCGCTTCAACAGGCTCGGCCTGTCATGACAGAAGGGGCTCCATCACCCTTCAAGCCCTTAAGGTTTCTCCGGAGATAACTGAGGGAACGATTCGTTTTTCCTTAGGAAGATATACCACTCTTGAGGAGATTGAAAGGGCCCTTGAGCTTTTCCAAAGTTATTTCAAAAAGACCAAGCATGTTTAAAGGTCTTGGCAAACTCTTTCTCATCAGGCCCGGCTTATTAACAGAGGAAGAAAGAGAATTTTATAGTGACCTTGGCTTTGAAAATTTTATCTTCTTTAAAGAGCACTTTGAAGGGGATTTTGAGAGTTATCTTAACCGGTTAGAGGGGTCCTCAAAAAGGCTTAATCTTCTTGCTGTTGATCAGGAGGGAGGTAGGGTCTGCCGAATTAAAGGGGATTTTGAGAGCCCCCTTGATATGGCCAAAAGGGCTGAAAAAGAGGGTTCTCAGGTGTTTAGGGCCTGGGCCGAAAAAATTGCTGAGACCCTAAGGAGCTACCGATTAAATCTCAATCTTTCCCCTGTGGTAGATAGAGGACAGGAGGACACCCCAGAATTTTTAAGGGGAAGGACCTATGGGTGCGACCCTGAGAGGATCATTCACCTTGCCTCCCTTTTTATTGAGGAACATAAGAAAAGAGGCCTTAAGACCTGTTTAAAGCACTTTCCCGGCCTTTTTGAGGTAACCCTTGACCCCCACAGAGAACTCCCGCTCAAGAAAAACATCTACCGAGAAGACCTCTTGCCCTTTATTAAACTTGCCCCAAAAACCGATTTTATCATGACTACCCATCTTCTGGCCTCAGAACTTGACCATAACTTTCCAGTTACCTTCTCAGAAAGGGCCATAGATTTTCTGAGAAAGGAGCTTGAATTTAGAGGGGGCATCCTCACCGACGATCTCTCCATGGGGGCCCTAAAAAGTTTTCATCTCTCAGAAAGGATCGTTTTTTCTCTTGTTTCTGGACACAATCTCCTTATTTACTGCGGACCTTATGGAGAACTCAGGGAGGCCCTTTTTGAATGCAAAGAGGAATTTGAAAAGAGCCAGATTCTCAAAGAAAAAATTCAGGAATCCTTGACAATTCTTGGAAGGTATTAGATATTGTAAGTTTATGGAGAAAGGAATAGAGCCTGAAAAGATAAAGGAGGCCGTGAAAAGAGGCTACATTGAGGCCTGTTTGACCTTACCAGAAGGCCTTCTCAAGAAATTTAAAGAGGCCTTAGAGCTGGAGGAAAATCCCCTTGCCAAAAAGGCCTTGGAGATACTTCTTGAAAATGCAGACATGGCTGGAAGGGAAAAAATTCCCCTCTGCCAGGATACAGGAATTCCGGTAGTTATTGTGAGATTTTCTTCTGGCATAGAGCTTGCCGGGGTCCCTGAGGCCATAAATCAGGGAATAGCCGAGGCTGTGAGTGAGGGTTATCTGAGAAGGTCTGTTGCCCACCCCCTGACAAGGATTAATACCGGGACAAACACCCCTGCTATCATTCATTATGAATACACCCCTGAAAAAACCCTTGAAATATGGCTTATGCCTAAGGGCTGTGGAAGCGAAAATATGAGCAAACAGGCCATGCTTCCCCCAGCCAGAGGAATTGAGGGAATCAAGGAATTTGTGATTAAGACCATAAGAGAAGCTGGCCCTAATCCCTGTCCTCCCTTGGTTGTAGGAGTGGGAATTGGTGGGAATTTTGAAAAGTCCTGCTACCTTGCCAAAAGGGCCCTTTTCAGAGACCTCGGAGAGCCAAACTCAGACCCTGAGGCTGCCAGACTTGAAAGGGACCTCCTTGAAGAGATTAATTCTCTTGGAATTGGTCCTCTGGGATTTGGAGGCAAAAACACAGCCCTCTTTGTCCACATTGAAATGGCTCCCTGTCACATTGCCAGTCTTCCTGTTGCAGTGAATCTGCAGTGTCATTCTGCCAGGGTCAAAAAACTAAAGTTTCTATGAAAACACTTCCTCTGCTCTTTTTGATTCTTGGCTTAGTTCTTTCAGGTTGTGGAAGAAAGGCCCCTCCTCTTCCCATTCCCCAGAGTGTTCCTAAGGCCCCTCAGCTTAATGTGGAGGCAACCCCCTTTGGATTTAATCTCTGGATTAACCTTCCTTCTGAGACGCAGGGTGGTTACCCTCTGAATAAGATCAAGGCCCTGATCATAGAAAGGGAAGCGCTAAGCGAAAACACCCCTCAAAAACCCAAGATCAATTACCTTAAGCTCAAACCCAAGCTTCATTCCGCAGGAAGGATTATTCTTTATTCTGATTCAGACCTGAGACCTGGATATCGTTACACCTATCGGCTGAAGATAAAAAAGGACTTTCTTGTAGAGACCCCCTTTCTGGAAGAAAGAATTGTTTACTGGACTGATCCACCAGGTCCGGTTGAAAATATAAAGGGACAGATAACCGAGGAGGGGTCTTATCTTTTAAGCTGGAGCCCTCCCCTTCTGGACCAAAAAGGGAATCCCCTGAGAGGCTCTGTTTATTATCGTCTTGAGCGCTATCAGGGGGAAGGGCTTGAAACCTTTGAGGTCAAAGAGGCCCTCTTTAAGGACAAAACTCCCGGAAATATCAGGGTCTGTTACAGGATCCAGCCGGTCTTAAATTATAAGGGAACCTCCATTCCGGGTCTTAAAAGCGAACCCTTCTGCTATCCCTGATAGACCTCTGTAAGATTCTGGTGCTTCGCAGGGTTTCAGGTGTCTGCACGCTTTAGCTTGCGATTTCTCCACGCTACCTACGGATTGCGGCTACCAGAAAATCAAAGGACCCTGATTTTGCAAAGATAGCGTTAAATCTCACAAAGAACCAAGATCCATAGCTTTGCCAGGGGTGCGGTAGAAATGCAAAGTGGTCTCACCGTAGGTCTTCTTTTTGAAAAGATGGAGTGTCCCCATGGTCTGGGGTAAGGGGATATTACTTCTCTCCTCCACCACAATCAGGGCATCCTCTTTCAAAATCTCTACAGGAAACCTCTCCAGAGTCCTGAGAGAAAGCCCCTTTTCATAGGGAGGGGTAATGAAGACTATGTCAAATAGGAGATTATATCTTTTAGAAAGGTTTACTATACCTTTAAAATCTTCAGGAAGCCTGAGTCTTAAAATTAGGGATTTTTCAGTCTCTCTTAGCTTGTCAAGGTTTCTCTTGATCAGTTCTATACTCCTTGAGCTAAAATCCACAAATACCACGAAGTCAGCTCCCCGGGAGAGGGCCTCTATGCCAAGGGCCCCTGTGCCTGAGAAGAGATCAAGAACCCTTTTACCTTCAAGATTATTCCCGATGATGTCAAAAAGGGCCTTGCGTATTCTACTTCTAAGGGGTCTTATCTCAGCAGAGCCTGAAGGTGGGGTATAGAGTTTCTGACCTTTGAATCTTCCACCGGTTATCTGCAAGGGCTATCAGGGGGATATAAGTTTTAGCCAGTTAACTGGCAAAGAAAAATAATAGGGATTGAGCCCGGGATGATAGTATCTTCCAGAGTAAGCTTTAAAGGGACTCAACCAGGGCTTATCCTCCAGGGCCCCTACGAGAAAGGCAATCTCTTCACCATAACAGGGCACATAGGCCCGGGCTACCCTCAGATAGGGAAAAACCTCTCGGGCTAAGGGGAAGGCCTCCTTCAAGACATGGGGGAAATACACCGGGAGACTGGCCTGCTGAATAAAGACACCGTGGGGTTTCAGGACACGTCTGGCCTCGGCATAAAACTCCGGAGTGTAAAGAGTTTTAGCAGGACCAACGGGATCTGTGCAATCTACAATCAGAAGATCAAAGGATTCTGAAGCACTCTCTTTAAGCCCAAGATAGCCATCTTTGATGATAAAGTTTACCCTTGGATCCTCGTAGTCCCCCATGATTTTAAAAAAATACTTTTGGGAGAGTTCAAAAACCAGTTTATCCACCTCATACTGGACAACTTTCTTAACCTCAGGGATCCTCTGGATTTCCCGCAAAACTCCCCCATCTCCACCGCCGATAATAAGAATATCCTCTGGGGCTTGAGAAATAAGCCCCAGAGGTAAAAGGGTTATGGTCTCATGATAGATATATTCATCCCGCTCGGTAAACTGAACGATACCATCAAGAACCAAAAAGTAACCCCAGGAAGGATTTTTGAAGATCTGAACCTTCTGGAGGTCCCTTTCTTCAAAGACTAATTCAACGGCGTAGCTGTGGCCAAAGTCCTTAAAGATCCTTTCGCGCCACCAAAAACTTCCAGTCAAGTCTCCCCCCAATCTGATTGAGTTAGGCCTCTGGCAACCTCAGCTATACAGACCTTCTCAGGCAAAAGGGCCTCCTGAAGTCTTTCCAGAATCCTATATGCCCGCTCCTTGGTATCTGCAATTATGTCTATAGCTGAGTAGCCGTTTTCAGGCCAGGTGTGGATGTATATATGGGCCTGCCCTGTGTTAACCTGGGCCGATACCCCAAAGGGCTTAAACTGATAGCTGAAGGACCTCAGGTTATCCCTTTTGGCACCTCCATTTAAGGCATAAATAAGGGATGCCTCCACTTCCTTTGCCTCTGCAAGCCTTTCAAAGGGTGAGTTCCAGAATTCAACCACCAGATGATAACTCCAGATGCATCGTTTGTATGCACCTTGCTGGATGGGGGTTAATTCAAAGTTCTCAACGAGACAGGTGTTTTGCATCACCCTCATACCTCACCTCCCCCCAGGCAAGGTGCCTGGTTTTTTGATTTTTTTCAATAAAAAAATCGGGACGGGCGGATTTGAACCGCCGACCCCCCACACCCCAAGCG
>CAYTDX010000059.1:7139-9595 GCA_964436655.1 uncultured Caldimicrobium sp. | reverse complement strand
CGGCGTAGCTCAGCGGCAGAGCAGTGGATTCGTAATCCACAGGTCGTGGGTTCAATCCCCACCGCCGGCTTTCATCTCTCCCTTTTGCCTCTCCTCCTCCGCTCTCTCCTTTGCAAAGGGCAATACAACAAAAAGGGCAAGGGATATGGAGATCTCATAAAAGGAGTTCTTTGCAAAATTGTTTTTTTGAGGTAGCCGCAAGACCTTTAGCCTGCGAGAAAATTCAAAATACAGACTAAAAAACACAACCTAAAAGCCTCGGCTACCAGAAACCTAAAAAGAACCATAATTTTGCAAAGGTCTCTTTTTAGACCCAATGCTGGCAAAAGGTCTTGTGGTTATCAAAGAACAAATCTTGCCAGGAACTCATAATTGACAAATTCCTTAAAAATGGGTATCTTTAGAGTGACACAAAAAGCAGAGAGGGTTAAAGGAGGAGGAAGGGATGGAGAGAACACTTGTTATGATCAAACCTGATGGAGTGGAGAGGAATCTTATCGGTAAGGTAATCAGTATCTTTGAGGAAAAGGGGCTCAGGGTGGTTGCCCTAAAAAAGGTAAGGCTATCCAAAGAGCAGGCCAAGGCCTTTTATGTCGTCCACAAAGAAAGGCCCTTCTACGAGGATCTTACCAACTATATGTCCTCTGGTCCCATTGTGGCCTTAGTCCTTGAGGGGGAAAATGCTATCAAAAGGGTTAGAGAGATTATGGGAGCTACTGACCCCAAGGAGGCAGCTGAGGGCACCATTAGAAAACTCTTTGCCCTTGACAAGGAAAAAAATACCGTTCACGGCTCTGATAGCCCTGAATCAGCAGCCAAGGAAATCCCCTTTTTCTTCAGTGATTATGAGTTGATCGCCCTGAGTTAATGACCGAAAAAGAATGGCTTGAATATCTAAAAAGATACCTCTGGCAAAGGACCCCGGTTATCTCAGCCTTTAATGAAGATTGTGCTGTCCTTCAATCAGATGAGGGCAAATACCTTCTCCTGACAACGGACGCTCTAATTGAAGGAGTGCACTTTGACCTTAGCTATACAGACCTTTATTCTTTGGGAGTGAAGTTAGCTGTCTCAAATCTCAGTGATATTGCGGCCATGGGAGGAGAGCCCAGATGGGCCCTACTTACCCTTGGCTCACTAAGGGCCCCTGAATCCATCTGGATTGACCCCTTGATGGAAGGACTTGTCTCAACCCTTGAAAGATACGGGGCCCACCTCATCGGTGGGGATACCGTCAAAGGCCCCTGTCTTATCCTCAATCTTGCCTTGACAGGGGAGACTGATAAACCCCTTTTGAGGTCAGGGGCAAGGCCAGGGGACCTTATCTTTGTCTCAAGGGCCCTGGGAGAAAGCGCTGCCTTCTTGAGATATATAAAAACTTGCTCCCTTGAAGAGGTCCCAGAGAATATCAAAAAGGCCCATTTAAGGCCAACCCCAGAAATAGAACTCGGAAGAGCTCTAAGAGTAATAGCCAGTGCAGGTATGGATATCTCCGATGGTCTTCTGCTTGATCTTTACAGGATTTGTTTGACCTCAGGTGTCTCAGCAGAGATTGAAGAAGATAAAATCCCTGTAGGCCCTGGGGCAACCCTTAAAGAAGCCCTCTCAGGTGGAGAGGATTATGCCCTTCTTTTCACCATACCTGCAGAAAAATCAGAAGAACTTGGGAAAAAAATATCCCAAAGGGTTTTTAGAATTGGTAAAATCATAGAGGGAGAGGGGAAGATCTTTATCAGGAGCCAGGGGGGAGAGTTTAAGGAGGTCTCCCCCTCAGGTTTTGATCACTTTACTTTTCAATCTCAACCTTAATGAGTTTCTTCTTGGCCTCTGGTTTCTTGGGAAGGGTTACCTTTAATACACCATCCTTATACTGGGCCTTTACCTTTTCTACATCTACTTCAGAGGGTAGTTGAATTGCCCGCATGAAACTACCATAGTACCTCTCTACCCTGTAATAGTTCTCTTTTTTCTCTTCAGTCTCTCTTTTCTTCTCCCCTTTGATGGTTAAAACATTATCCACAAGGTTGATTTCAATTTCCTCAGGTTTTACACCAGGTAGATCAGCCTTTACTATTACCTCATCCTCTGTTTCTGATACATCTACAGCTGGTGCCCATTCTACTACTTCCCATCTTTCTGGTAAATAAGATTTACCAAAAAATTCCTGCCATAGACGATCCATTTCCTTTTTTAAATCTTGAAATGGACGCCATATAGTTAGTTCTGCCATAAAGCCTCACCTCCCTTTATTTTTGTGTTTTTCTGTTTATAAAAATAAACACTATCTCTTTGATTTCAAGACCCTTCTTTAAATTTTTCATCCATCTTGAAAAGGATAAGTTAGAACTTAATTTTTGTTAAAGAGAGACCAGTGAAAAATTAAGGTTATATTTGGGGTTTTTGGTAGCCGCAAGACCTTTAGGTCTTGCGAAAAAAAATCAATAAAAATTCAAAAA
>CAYTDX010000059.1:0-7129 GCA_964436655.1 uncultured Caldimicrobium sp. | reverse complement strand
ACCTAAAGGTTGCGGCTACTAGAAATCCAAAAAGAACAATAATTTTGCAAAGAATTCAAAAATAAGTAGGAGGCTTGTATGAAGCTTGAAAAGTTTACCTTTAAGGCTCAAGAGGCCTTGCAGAATGCCCAGAAGCTTGCTGAGACCAAGAACCACACTCAACTTGAACCAGAGCACATCCTCAAGGCCTTAGTTGATCAGGAAGGAGGTATTATCCCCATAATTCTTGACAGGCTGGGGGTTAATTCAAAAATCATATCAACGGAACTTGAGGAGATCTTAGAGAGGTTACCCAGGATCTCAGGGGGTGCTTATCAGCTCTATCTCTCCATGCAGGCCAAGCAGGTCTTAGACAGAGCAGAGGCCCTGGCTAAGGAGATGCGGGATGAATACATCTCTACGGAGCACCTCTTTTTAAGTATCATTGACAGTCCTGCTCGGGCAGGGGAGCTCTTAAGAAAAAGGGGGATAACCTTCAGCTCTGCTAAGGAGATTATCCATCAGATCCGCAAGGGAAGACGAATAACCGATCAGAATCCAGAGGAGCAGTATCAGGCCTTAGAAAAGTTTGGTAGAGATCTTACCGCCCTTGCCAGAAGTGGAAAGCTTGATCCCGTTATCGGAAGGGACGAAGAAATCAGAAGGGTTATGCACATCCTCAGCCGTAGAACCAAGAATAATCCTGTCTTGGTTGGGGAACCAGGGGTAGGAAAAACTGCTATTGTGGAGGGGCTGGCTCAGAGAGTGGTTGCTGGAGATGTGCCGGAGATCCTTAAAAATAAAAGGATTGTTCAGCTTGACCTTGCCACTCTCCTTGCCGGAACAAAATTCAGAGGCGAGTTTGAGGAAAGGCTCAAGGGGGTTATCCAGGAGGTTCAGGCCAGTGAGGGAGAGATTATCCTTTTTATAGATGAGATCCACACCATTGTTGGGGCAGGAGCTGCAGAAGGGGCTATGGATGCAGCCAATATGTTGAAACCAGCCCTGGCAAGGGGTGAGCTGAGGTGTATTGGGGCAACTACCATTGAAGAATACCGAAAGTACATTGAAAAAGATCCTGCCTTAGAGAGAAGATTTCAACCTGTTATGGTGGAAGAACCAACCCCTGAACAGGCTATTGCTATCCTGAGGGGGCTTAAGGAAAAGTATGAAGTGCACCATGGTGTCCGCATAACAGATAATGCCATTGTCTCAGCAGTTATGCTCTCTCATCGTTATATCACAGATAGATTTCTTCCTGACAAGGCCATAGATCTTATAGATGAAGCTGCGGCCAAGTTGCGCATTGAGATTGACTCCATGCCAACGCCCATTGACGAGATTGAGAGGAAGATCAAACAGCTGGAGATTGAAAAGGTAGCCCTGGAAAAGGAAACAGACCCCAAGGCCAGAGAGAGGTATCAGAAGATTAATGAACAGCTTCAGGATCTAAAAAGGGAGGCTGAAGAATTAAAAGCTCAGTGGCTCAAAGAGAAGGAAATCATCCAAAATATTCGCAGACTTAAAGAGAAGATTGATCAGTTAAAGATAGAGGCTCAGCAGGCTGAACGCCAGGGAGATCTAAACAGGGTAGCAGAAATCATCTATGGCCAGATCCCTCAACTTCAGAAGGAGCTTGATGCAGAAAATCAGAAATTAGCTGAGATCCAGAGGGAGGGTAAAAGTTTCCTCAAGGAAGAGGTGGATGAAGAGGATATTGCTGAAATTATAGCCAAGTGGACGGGAATTCCCGTTAAAAGGCTCCTTGAGAGTGAGAGAGAAAAGCTTCTGAGAATTGAGGAACGGCTGCAAGAGAGGGTAGTTGGCCAGGATCAGGCCATCTCCTCCATCTCAAATGCCCTGAGAAGGGCAAGAGCCGGGCTTAAGGACCCCAACCGCCCTATTGGGTCATTTCTCTTCATCGGCCCAACTGGAGTGGGAAAAACCGAGCTGGCCAAGGCCCTGGCAGAATTCATGTTTGATACCGAGCAGGCCATGATTCGCATTGATATGAGTGAATACATGGAAAAACACTCGGTGGCAAGATTGATTGGAGCCCCTCCTGGCTATGTCGGCTATGAAGAGGGAGGACAGCTCACTGAGGCAGTAAGGCGAAGACCTTACTCGGTAATCCTTTTTGACGAGATTGAAAAGGCTCATCCCGATGTCTTTAATGTCCTCCTTCAGGTCTTAGATGATGGGAGATTAACCGATGGGAAAGGCAGAACCGTTGACTTCAGAAACACCATCATTATAATGACCTCCAATGTGGGTAGTCATTACTTCCAGGAAACCTATCTTGATCGCAGGGAGATAGAAAACAGGATTGGTGAACTCCTTAAGGGGACCTTTAGACCAGAATTTCTGAACCGCATTGATGAGATTATTATCTTTAATAATCTTACCCAAGAGGATATAATAAAGATTGTGGACATCCAGATAAGATATCTCAATCAGAGACTTACAGAAAAGGGGCTATCAGTGGAGCTTTCTGAAAGGGCCAAGGATAGATTAGCCCAGGTAGGCTTTGATCCGATCTTTGGAGCAAGACCCCTGAAAAGGGCCATCCAGAGATATATTGAAAACCCCTTGGCCCTGAAGATCTTAGAAGGACTCTTTGAAGAAGGGGACCGGGTCATGGTGGATGTCAATGAGCTTGGAGAATTTGAATTTCGCAAGGCCCTGGTGCACTAATGAAGAGATATAGATGCCTCTTTTTTGGCACCCCTGAATTTGTCTTACCTGTGCTTGAGTTTCTCCAGGGAAGTGAGGAGCTCCTGGGAGTGGTTACCCAGCCGGATAAACCTAAGGGAAGGGGGCTTGAGCCGGCCCCCTCTCCGGTAAAGAAATGGGCTATCACTCAGGGGCTCAAGGTGTTTGAACCTTTAAGGCTTAAGGATCCAGAGTTTCTCAAGGCCCTTCAGGGCCTGTCTCCTGAGTTAATTGTGGTCTTTGCCTACGGAAAAATCTTACCCAGAGAGATTCTGGAAATACCCCCAGAGGGATGCTGGAATATTCACCTTTCCCTTTTGCCCAGATACCGTGGGGCCTCTCCTGTCCAATGGGCCTTACTCAACGGGGAGAGAGAAACCGGGGTTACCGTCATGCTTATGGATGAGGGCATGGATACAGGCCCGATTTTACTGCAAAAGGCTATAGAGATAGCTGAGGAAGACTCAACCCCAACCCTTCTCAAAAAGTTGAGTTCTCTTTCGGTGGAGGCCCTGCACGAGGCCCTTTCCCTATGGAAAAAGGGGGTCCTTAAACCCAGGCCCCAGCCTGATACAGGGATAAGTTATGCCCCTCTTATAAAAAAAGAGGACGGTTATTTCACCTTTGAAGAGCCTGCGGTAATGATTCTGCGAAAGCTAAGGGCCTTTTGTCCCTGGCCAGGGGTTTATACCCGTTATCAGGGGCGAATCCTGAAGATCCACTCAGCTAAGAGCTATTCTCTGCAGGAAAGGGTCAACCCTGGTGAGATTCTCAAAATCAGTCCAGAGGGAATACTTGTGGCAACCCCTGAGGGAGCCCTTCTTCTTGAAGAGGTCCAGCTTGAAGGAAAAAAAAGGGTCTCTGCCTATGAGTTTGCCCAGGGGCAGAGATTAAAAAAGGGAGACCTCCTCAGTCTATAAGAGCTCCTCTTTGCCTTTGAGCTCAGGGATCTTGCCTTTATGGAAAAGTTTAAGTAAAGGTGAGGCAATAAAGATAGAGCTATAGATCCCCACGATAAAGCCAACGGTAAGGGCAAAGGCAAAGTCTCTTATAACGATACCTCCAAAGAGAAGGAGGGCTAAAGACCCAAAAAGGGTGGTTAAGGTTGTAATAATGGTCCTTGAGAGGACCTCATTTAGGCTTTTATTTACTAAGGTATCAAAGTCAGGGTGCTCCTCCTCTCTCAGGATAACCTCCCGGATACGGTCAAAGATGACAACTGTGTCGGTAAGGGAGTAGCCAGCAATGGTTAAAAGGGCGGTGATAAAGAGGAGATTTATTTCAAGGCCAAGGAGATAAAAGATGGCAAAAACAACTATAACATCGTGGAAGGTAGCCAGCCCGGCTGCCACCCCAAAATAGAAGTTAAACCTGAAAGTAAGGTATAAAATTATAGCTGCCACTGACCCCATAATAGCAAAAAGGGCCTTTTTCTGCAATTCCTGACTTATAACCCCTCCTATCTCTTCCTTGGCAAGGACCTCAAATTTATAATCTGAGATCTTTGAGCTCAGGGTCTGGAGAAGTTGTTTGACCTCCTCGGTGAGGGTCTCTTTACCGCTTTTCATCTTCAGAAGGAGGAGATTTTCACCCTTTACATCCTGAAGGGTCACATCCGGAAAACCAGACTCTTTTAGAACCGAACGAATCCTGTCAAGCTCTGGGGTCTTATCTGTCTTGAGATAAAGAATGGTTCCGCCAGTAAAGTCTATACCAAGGTTGGCTCTACCCGTAAGGCTTAAAACAAATCCTACTAAGCCAAGCAGGGTGAGGGCTAAGGAGAGGACTGCAAAGAACTTTTTATACCGCATAAAATTAAAGTTTGGCCTTTCAAGTAGTCCCAGAAAGGCAATCTTAAGATCCTTGCCCCGGTCATAGAGGACCTCATAAAAGATCTTGGTTGCAAAGATGGCTGTAAAGAGGTTTACTAAAATAGAAACCGAGAGGGTAACCGCAAAGCCTCTGATTGGACCTGTTCCAAAGATAAAAAGGATCAAAGAGGTTATAAGCACAGTTATGTGGGCATCAAAGATGGTCCAGAAGGCCTTGGAATATCCCTGAAAGACCGCTGAGTAAGAGGTCCTTCCCAGTCGGAGCTCTTCCCTTATCCTCTCAAAGATAAGGACATTGGAATCAATCCCCATACCAATACTTAAAATGATACCAGCAATACCCGGCAGGGTGAGAGTTGCCTGAAAGGCTGAAAGCAGGGCCAGCAAATAATAGATGTTTAAGAGCAGGGCTATGATAGCTATAAAGCCAGAAAGTTTATAATAAATTATGGCAAAGACAATGACGAGACCCGCCCCGATCAAACCTGCCTTAATTCCCTTTTCAATGGCATCCTTCCCAAGGGAGGGCCCTATGGTTATGTTTTGGAGGATCTTAACAGGTGCCGGAAGGGCCCCTGCCCTCAACACCACCGAAAGGTCTTTAGCCTCCTCCATGGTAAAGGACCCGGTTATCTGGGCCTCTCCCCCAGCAATCTTTTCTTTTATAACAGGTGCAGATCTAACAACCTCATCAAGAACAATGGCCAGCCTCTTACCCACATGAGTTGAAGTTATGGCCTCAAAGATCTTGGCCCCTTTATCATTAAACTGAATCCACACATAGGGCTCGTTAAAATTGGGGTCTATACGGACCTGGGCATTTTTCAGATAATCCCCGGTAAGCAGGGTCTCCTTTTTGAGGAGCAGGGGAATCCTGAGGAGATTCCCGGTCTCACGGTCTTTCTGGACCTCAAAGTATAATTCCGTATCCGGTGGCAGATAGGGTCTTAAAAGGGTCCTCCACTCTTCAAGATTATTGACATCTTTGACCCTTCCTTCTCGGGTAAGGGTTGAGATAAGGGTATTTAGATCAATTCGCTTCATGGCCTCATCATCAACGAGTTTAAACTCAAGCTGAGCGGTTTGCCCTATGATGCGCATAGCCCGCTCCGGGTCCTTGACCCCGGGGAGCTGAATAACCACCTTGTCGGTCCCCTGTTTGGTGATAATAGGTTCGGCAACCCCGAATTGATCTATACGATTTCTCAGGACTTCAAGGAGCTGATTTACCAGATTTTCTCTGACAAAATTCTGTCTCTCCTTAGAAAGGGAAAGGGTTATTTCATAGGTGGTGCCTTCTCTCCTTTCCCTCTCAAGGCTAAGCTCCTTAAAATTTGGAAGAACCTCTCTCTTGAGAAGCTCAAGCTCCTCAGGTCTCTGAACTTTTAGAAGGGCTTTTAAATTCTGATATTGGAGTTCATAGGTAATTCCTTTTCTCTCTAAGGTGTGTTTTAAGTCTTGAAGATAGTTCTCAAACTGATTGTTCAGGGCCTTATCTATATCTGGCTTTAAGACTAAATGGACCCCACCTTTGAGGTCAAGCCCGAGTTTTAGCTGACCACGATAGATGTATTTAGTAAACCAGGGGGGAAGATCCGGGAAAAAGGTGGGAAGAAGCAGGATTCCCGCAATCAGGGTTAGAAGGATAATTAAGAGTATCTTTAACTTGAGGGCTAATCTCATCTAAGGCCTCCTTTAAGGGCATCTCAGAGTATATTTAAAAACAGACAGATTCTCCTGCATAAGTTTAATGAAGCTTCCCTCTTTGTTATAATCTCCTGTCCAGACCTCTCTTACCTCAAGGCCCTCCTTTTCCAGAAGGGCTTTATATCTTATCAGTTCCCTATCTCCCAGCAGAACGACCCTTGCCCCCCCTCTTTTTGCCTTCAAAAGTAGTTCCTGTATATTCCTGGGGGTAACCTCTCCGTGATGATGCCCCTTAATTAAAGGGATTTCTTTTATCCCGGCATCCTTAAAGAGATAGTCAAAGACTCTGTGGCCAAGGATATAATATTCCTTAACCGGGCAGTTTTTTAGAGCTCTATATTGCTCCTTTAGTAGATTCAGGTCTTCTTCAAAAAGGTTAAGTCTCCTCTTAATCTTCTCATAGTGAGGACTTTTTTTTACTGAGGCATGATGGACAAAATCTATAAGGGCCGATTCAATTCTTGTAAAGTCAAACCAGAGATGGGGATTTGGGATCCTTTCTTCAGGTTTGCTCAGCCCAATGATCTTATCCTTTGAAGTTAGCCTGTACATCTTTTTAGCCCAGGGCTCTGTCCCAACGATAAAGACAAGCTCTGCCCTCTTAATCACTTCCAAGTCTTTGGGGGTTGGTTCGGCAAAGTGAAATTCCCCTCTTTGGGGCTGGAGAAGGTAGCAATTCTCTTCAGGCCAGAGCTCTTGCAGAATCTTAAAAAGGGGATAGCCTGAAACCACGCACCTTTGTCCCAAGGCATTCTGGGTAAAAAGAAAGAAAAGACTCAGAATAAGTAAGATACAGGCCCGCACCATCATAAATCTCTCTATAAGAGTCCTTTGCAAAATTGTTTTTTTGAGGTAGCCGCAAGACCTTTAGCCTGCGAAAAAATCAAAAAAACACGCAA
>CAYTDX010000058.1:4577-9680 GCA_964436655.1 uncultured Caldimicrobium sp. | reverse complement strand
ATAACTGCGGGAGCTGTGTAGATACTTGTAAGGGATTGAGAAAGAGAGAAAACCCCTTAGATTTCAAATTTCTCTAAATTTATAACCCTGCCCGTAGATAGTCAGGATGTATTCAGGTAAGGAGGGGTCATCCTCAATCTTGTCTCTTAAATGCTTAATATGCACATCAAGGACCCTGCTCCAATTGTAAACCTCTTTATCCTTCCAGAGGGCCTCTTTAATCTCCTCTCTGGAAAAGACCCGACCTGGTTTTGACAGAAGAAGGGTTAAGATGGCCCACTCTTTGGGAGTAAGGGAGATTTTTTTATCCCCTTTATAGAGGCTCTTTCCCTCAAGGTCAATCTTGAGGTCCTTAATTTTAAGAAACTTGGTCTCTTTATTTTGATAAAAATCCTTCTTACGCAAAAGCACCTTACACCTTGCCACGAGTTCAAGGGGCTCAAAGGGCTTGGAGAGATAATCATCTGCCCCGAGCTCAAATCCTATTACCTTATCCGAGACAGAACTCTTGGCTGTGAGCAAGAGAATAGGGGTTAAGGGGTAAAATCTTTTGACCTCCTTTAACCACTCAAGGCCATTTTCATCAGGAAGCATGATGTCAAGGACAACAAGTTCCGGAGAGGTTCTCTCAAAGAGGGTTCTTGCCTCTGCAATAGTTGAGGCCTTATAGACCTTAAAGCCCTCCAGTTCAAGAAAGGCTGAAACCACTTTCAGGATATCTGGGTCGTCATCCACTACGAGGATTTTTCTTTCCATATTTTTTAATTATATCTAAATAATGGGGAATTTCAATATAGAAAAGGGCACCTTTAGGGAGACTGACAGCCCCGATCTTCCCTCCGTGTGCCTCAACATAGGCCTTGGCGATGGCAAGCCCAAGGCCAGTGCCTGTAGATTCTCCTTTATAGAATTTCTCAAAGACCCTTTCAATCTCCTCTTCCTTTAGCCCTCTCCCCTCATCCTCTACCTCAATACGGACCTTTTCCTCGTAGTTGTAAACAGAGATCTTGATGTTTCCCTGGGGAGGAGAAAATTTAATGGCATTATGCAATAAGTTGCTTAAGATGATACCCATTTTTTCTCTATCTGCTCTCAAATACAGATCCTCCTGGATATGAACCTTAAAGACTACATTCTTTTCCAGACTCAGTCCCTTAAGACTTTGAACAACCTCATCTATGAGATCCTTTAGATTAAAGGAGGTAATTTCAAGGTCAAGTAAGTTTGCCTCAGATTTTTCAAGGTCAATGAGAGTACTGAAAAGTTGAATCAATCTTTTTAGATTTTTTAGGGATATATCCAGAAACTCCTCCAGTTTAGCATGATCCTCGGGACTAAGTTTCTCTCTCTGAAGCCCAAGATAGTGGCGTATAAAATCAAGGCTTCCTTTAACTGATGTCAAGGGAGTCTT
Source organism: uncultured Caldimicrobium sp. (assembly GCA_964436655.1). Taxonomy (GTDB): domain Bacteria; phylum Desulfobacterota; class Thermodesulfobacteria; order Thermodesulfobacteriales; family Thermodesulfobacteriaceae; genus Caldimicrobium. The sequence continues at coordinate 8,269 of CAYTDX010000058.1, read as the reverse complement.
GATCTCATGGGCCATATGGGTGATCAAAAATCTTTTTTTTTCAAGAAGACCTTGAAGGACTTTATTTTTCTCCTCCAGGGCCCTGGTTACCTCCTGAATACGCTCTTCCATTTTTTCCTGATAAAAGTTTATCTCCTTGATAAAATTGTTGATGCTTTCTGTCAGTATCTGCCACTCATTGGTTGCCATACTTTTTCTCATTCTGTTTTTTTGGGGTTCTTTTCCGTAGAGATTTCTCAAAATATTCAGCAGGCTTGTTATGCAATAGAGGGGTCTAAAGATAAAACGGTTGGATAAAAAGATTATGGCGAAATTCAGGCCCAAAAAGAAGATAAAAAAGAGCCACAAAAAGAGCTTTTTGTAATAACTTATGTTAGAGAAGGTCTCCTCAAGGGGTATGAAGATGCTTATGGCCCCCCTTATCTGGCCTTCTTTGTATCCCTGAAGATAGTGACACCTGAGACAGGCCCTTTCAGTTTTAATGGGCTTTATGAGTCTGAAGTAGTAGCCCTGATTAATCCTTTCAATTCTTGAAAATTCATCCTGCTCGGTATTTGACTCAAAGTATTTCAGGGCCTCCTCCTCGGTCTTATCCGGTTTATTAAAGGGATTTATGTATTTCAGACTGGTAAGCTTGAACCAGAAAAGGTTATTGGCTCTGGCAAGCTCAGATAACTGGCGGGTAACTAAGGCGGGATTTTCTTTAATCAGGACCTTTCCCTCACGGGTAAGAAGTCTTGTTTTTTCCCCTAATTGCTGTAAATAGGGATTCTCCTCAACCCAGGGTAGCTTCTCTACATAAATGCCCCCGTGCTCAGCTATCCATTTGCGGGTTATAATTATCTGTTGATAGACAGTCAGGGCCTGCTTTTTTACCTGTAGAATAAAGACCCTTTCTATGTAATTAAATAAAAGGAGCAGGGGAATAAGCAGAAAAAAAAGGATCAGGAGATTCAGATAAAGGAGGAACCTCTGGGTAACCCGGAGCTTCAGGCTCTCAAGCATGCCTGTTAAGACCTCTTTCTGGCATATTTCGGCATCTTTAGATAGATGAGTTTCCAGTAAAGATAAATGTAAAGCAGGGCAAAGATAAGGCTGAAGGCAAGAAGAACCAAGGTCTCATTCCAGAACAAAAGGGCAGGAATGACGCTCAACATGGTTAAAGCCCAGAGAAAAGGTGAGGTAAGGGCATTCCTCAGGGTCTTATCCGCCATGGGTCCAAGGAGCCATCTGGTGATGATTTTAAAAATAATCATGTGAAAATGGAGTCCATCGGGTAATCCAGGAGAAATTCCTCGCAGGAATTTTTTCCTGTAGATTGAAAAGAGGGTCTCAAAAACAGGGTAAATACAGGCAAGAAAGGGGAACCAGGGAGAGACCTCAGAGTGCTTAGCTACAAGTAGAACAGAAACCTCAGCCACAAAAAATCCTGTAAAATAGGCCCCTCCATCCCCAAGAAAGATAAACCCGGCGGGATAATTCAAGAGAAAAAATCCAGTCAGCCCACCTACAAGACTTAAGGCAAAGGTGGTTATAAAATAATCTCCCAGTTTATAGCTAACAAAGGAAAGGGAAAGGAGGATGATTAGGGACACCATGCTTGCCAGGCCATTAAAACCATCTATAATATTGATGGAGTTCGTAACCCCTGTTACCGCAAAGACCGTAAAGAAAAAGGATATGAAAGAAAGGGAAAGGGCAAGGTCAATTCCCGGGAGGTCAAGACGGGTAATCTTTGCCGAAAGAAAGAATATGGCAAGGGAAGCTGAGAGGGCTATCACCAAAAGTCTCCACTTAACCTTGAGTCTTCCAGTTAGGTCCTCAACAAGGCCTGCTAAAAAGGCAGGTAATCCACTGATATAGAGAAGGGCATATTCCCTTTTGAAGGCATCGCCCTTTAAATAAGCTAATGCCACACAGGCCCCAAGGGCAAGGAAGAGGCTAATTCCTCCCAGTCTCGGAGCTGGAAACTGATGAAACCTCTGGGGCCCATCGTGCAACCCCTCAGAAAGAAGCCTTCTGTATCTATAACTTGATCTGATTATAAGGACTGAGACTAAGAAAGAAAGAACAAAGGCCAGAATTACATAGTGTAACATTAACTATAAATTTAATCTTTTTTTTAAAAAATCAAAGCCTTACTCCAGCCCTATCCTTTGATCATAAATTTTTTGTTCTTTGGTAGCCGCAAGCTTCAGCTTGCGTTGGATTTTTTTGTTTTGGAAATCTACGCAGGCTGAAGCCTGCGCCTACCTCAAAAAATAATTTTGAAAAGAATTTGAAAATAAATACCTTTTTGGGAAAATTTTAAATCTAATACAAAATCTAAAATACTTTTGCCTCATACAAAGGTGTTGACATTTTTCAAGAAATTCGTTAAACTTTTTATTAAAAAACAACCCATTCCAAGGGGGAAATATGGCCAAGCTGGACCCCTTTTTTAAATTGATGGTAGATACCGGAGCCTCAGACCTCCATCTCTCTGTGGGGAATCCGCCTCTTATAAGACTTCACGGAGACCTTCAGAGGATTAAGTATAAAAACCTGGAAGAGGATGAGCTCAGAGAAATGCTCTATGAAATCGCTCCAGAAGAGATTATTAAGCGCTTTGAAGAAGAGGGAGAGGTGGATTTTGGCCTTGAATTGCCAGGTCTTTCCCGCTTTAGAGTTAATTTTTACAAAGAAAGAAGAGGAGTTGCAGCAGCCTTCAGGGTGATCCCCACTAAAATTAAGACCGTTGAAGAGCTGGGTCTTCCCCAAATTTTAAACAAATTGGCCCTTCTTCCCAAGGGGTTAGTTTTGGTAACAGGACCAACGGGTTCGGGAAAATCAACCACCCTTGCAGCCATAATTGATTATGCCAACAGGATGCGCTATGATCATATTATCACCATTGAGGATCCCATAGAGTTTGTCCACGAATCCAAAAACTGTCTTGTTAACCAGCGAGAACTTGGAATGCATACCAAGAGTTTTGCCAATGCCCTGAGGGCAGCCCTCAGAGAGGATCCGGACATCATCCTTGTCGGTGAAATGAGAGATAAAGAGACCATTGCCCTTGCCATTGAGGCCACCCTTACCGGACACCTTGTCCTCTCAACTCTTCACACTATTTCAGCTGCCCAGACTATTAACCGGATCATTGATGTCTTCCCTGCTGATGAGCAGGCCCAGATCAGAACAACCCTTTCAGAGGCTATACGAGCTGTAATTTCCCAGACCATGTTCAAGAGGATTGATCGCCCGGGAAGAATTGTGGCAACAGAAATTCTCATTGCAACCCCTGCGGTGAGAAATCTTATTCGGGAAGGGAAAATTCACCAGATTCCTTCCATGATCCAGACCGGAAAGAAATATGGCATGATGAGCCTGGATGATGTAATTATGGATTATCTCAAAAGAAATATCATTAGCCCTGAAGAGGCCTTTATCAAGGCTATAGATAAGACAAGATTCATTACCTTTGTGCAAAATAAAGAGGCAATTGATTTCACTGAGTTACCAGGATAACCCATGCTCACTGAAAGCGAAGTCAGAGGAATTGTCGGTGCCCTGGCCTTTTTAGAACCTGGAATTTCGGATATTTTTATCCTTTCCGGATATCCCTTTCAGGTTATGGTATACGGGCGAATGAAAAATGTCTTTTTGTCTGATTATCCCGTTGAGATCCTGAATCCCTTTCAGGTGGAAGA
>CAYTDX010000058.1:0-4477 GCA_964436655.1 uncultured Caldimicrobium sp. | reverse complement strand
GGGTTAAGGGCTGCCTTAAGAGAGGCCCCTCATGTGATCCTGGTGGGAGAGATTCGTGATCGCGAGACCATGGATATTGCCTTAACTGCTGCTGAAACAGGGCATCTCGTTTTTTCTACCCTTCATACCATAGGGGCTGGACAGACCATCAACAGGATCATTGGACTTTATTCCAAAGATGAGGAAAGTCAGATCAGACAAAGACTCTCATCAGCCTTGAAGTGGGTTGTGGGACAAAAACTTCTACCCAAGGTGGGAGGTGGGAGAGTTGCCGTCTTTGACATCCTCTACAACAATTTACGCACCCGTGAGGTCATCTTGACAGGTGAGTCTGAGGGAAAGACCTTTTATGATATTATGACCCAGGGTGGTCCCTTTGGTATGCGCACCTTTGATCAAAACCTCATTGAACTCTATGAACAGGGCTTCATTGAAGATGAAATTGCCTATTATCATGCCTTAAGGAAGGATATAGTGGGCAGACAGATTGAACTGATAAAAAAACAAAAAAGAAGGGAAGAAACCTCAAGTACATTAGAAATTCTTGGAAAAGGTGTTAAATGATTTTGGAAATAAAGGATTTTCTTGTAGAAAAACCTATCACTCTAATCTACTGGGATCTTGATTCTAAAATAGATTTAATCTTTCCATATTTACAACAGGAAACGGAGGTCAGACAAATTTCTTCAATAGAAGATTTTTATGAATGGATGAAGATGGTTGAAATCAGAAATCTCATCGTGGGTGTTAAAACAAAAGAGAGGCTTAAGGAAATTAAAGAGGCCTTAGATAAAATACCTATTGAAAAGAGAAGAAGTATCTTTATAATCTTTATTTCACCCGATTTGAAAACCTTAGATTTTAAGGAAACCTTTTTGTTTTCAGCAAATCTCATCTTAAACGAAAAAGATCTTAAAGATTTTGAAAGGATTTTCTCCAGGGCCAAGGCATACTGGGAACACCTATACAAACCCTATTTTACTACACTAAATAAACTTATAGAGGGTGCGCTGTGATTAGAAAGGCCGTTTTACCTGTAGCTGGTTTCGGAACCCGCATGCTTCCCATCACCAAGGTTATACCCAAAGAACTTTTACCCCTCCTCAATCGCCCGGTTATAGAGTATGTGGTGGATGAGGTCATTGCCTCAGGTCTTGATAGTCTCATCTTTGTTATTTCTTATGGGAAAGAGGCTATTCTGGATTATTTTGATATAGATTTAGGTCTGAAAAAGTTTCTCCATGACAGAAATAAAGAGGCCCTTTTGAAAATGATTGAGGAGGTTGAAGAAAAGATCAAGTATCTGAGCTCAATCCGGCAAAAGATACCCCAGGGCCTTGGACATGCAATTTTGATGGCAGAAAGACTCGTTGGGAATGAGCCCTTTGCAGTCATTCTGGGAGATGACCTTGTGGATAGTGAAAAACCCTGCCTGAAACAGATGTATGAGGTCTATCTTGAGCTTTCCGCAAAGACTCAAAGACCCAGCCTCATTGCTTTAGAAGAGGTTCCTTTAGAGGATGTCTCAAAGTATGGTATAATTGAAGGAGAGAGGCTTTCAGAGGGCCTGATTTTGATAAAAAGGGTGGTTGAAAAGCCCTCCATTGAAGAAGCCCCTTCCAATCTCTCTATCATTGGCAGATATATCTTTGACCCTGTGCTTTTTGAATACCTAAAAACTATACCCAAGGTCTCAGGGGAATATCAGCTCACAGATGCTATTCAAAAAATGATTGATGAGGGTTACCCTGTTTATGGCTATCTCTTTGAGGGCAAAAGACTGGATACCGGAAATCTCAAAGGTTTTTTTGAGGCAACCTTACATTTTGCAGCCAAGGACCCTGGCTTAAGGGAGGTCCTGAAGGCCTTTTGTGCCAATCTTTGATGTATCTTCTTGAGGTTGCCCTACCTCTCCCCCTTTTCAAAAATTTCCATTATCTGAGTGAAGATTTTGTCCCCTCAGGAGTAAGGGTGGTTGTTCCCTTTGGGAGACAAAAACTGGTGGGAATTGTTCTAAATACCCAGTCCATCACCGAGGACTCCCTTGACCCCTCCATTGAGTATAAAGAAATTGAGGATCTTCTTGATCCGCTTCCCCTCTATCCTCCCAAGTTTTTCCCCTTTCTTGAGTGGATTGCAAGCTATTATCAGGCCCCTTTGGGTATCCTTCTGAAGATTGCCCTTCCCACCGGGGTCTTCAAGGTTCCTGCAAGAAGGCTCTATCTTACCAAAGAGGGACAACAGGCCCTAAAAAAGGGAAGCCTTCCTAAGGCCTTTGAAGAGGTCCCTTCAAAGGGGGTCAGTCTTAAAAATTTTTTGAAGAAAAGCAAAATCCAGATAAAGAGAATCAAAGAATGGGTGCGTCTTGGGCTACTTGAGCTAAAAACGGAGATACCCCAGGTAAAGATTCCCGTTGAGGTCTTCTATAGACTGGTAAAGGAATCTCCCTCTGGACTTTCAGAAAAGGTGCTTGCCCTTTTCAAGGAGACAGATGAGATCCCGGAAAGGGCAGTTAAGGAGGCCCTGGGAGCCAGAGCAGTCAAGAAACTGCAGGAGGAGGGCTATCTTGAAAGGGTTGAGATTCCAAAGATGCGAAGGCTCACCCTTCCTCTGGAACCTATGAGGGACTATCAGCTCACCCCTGCTCAACAGAGGATATTGCGAAGACTGAGGTTTGCTTTAAAAGAAGGGGGTTTTAAGCCCTTTCTCCTTTACGGAGTTACAGGCTCTGGCAAATCTCTCATCTATCTGGAACTCGTTAAAGAGGCCTTAGCCTTAGGCAAGGGGGTTTTGTTTCTACTCCCTGAGATTGCCCTCACCCACTACATTGAAAGACTTCTTTTTCATCACTTCAGGGACAAGATGGCCCTTTTGCACAGTGCCTTAACCCCTCAGCAAAGGCTATCTGAGTGGATGAAGATCCTTGAAGGCAGGGCCAGTTTAGTCATCGGGACCCGATCCAGTATCTTTGCACCCATTGAAAATCTTGGCCTTATTATTGTGGATGAGGAACATGACTCTTCCTATAAAGAGGAGAACCTTCCTTGCAGGTATCAAGCCAGAGACCTTGCGCTTGTCAGGGGAAAAATGGAGGGTGCCCTGGTCCTTCTTGGCTCAGCAACCCCGAGCATTAAATCCTATTATCTTGCCCGAACCGGTAAATACGAACTCCTTACCCTAAGGGAGAGACCCTTTGTAAGGATGCCAGAGGTTAAGCTTGTAGAGAATAAAAAATTTAAATTGATTACCCGGACTGTCCAGAATGAGATTGAGAGGAGCTTGCAGGAAGGTAAATCTGTTTTTGTCTATCTGAATCGCCGGGGATATGCTCCCCTGGTAAAATGTGAAGAATGCGGGTATCTCATGAGCTGTCCAAACTGTGGAATACCCTTGACCTATCACAGGGAGGAGGATTCCCTTATCTGTCACTACTGTTCTCTGACGGTTAAGGCAAAAATTCTTTGTCCCCAGTGCCACAGAGGTAAGTGGAGATTTTTAAGATTTGGCACAGAGCGTATTGAAGAGGAGATGCAAAGGCTTTTTCCAGGGATAGAGGTCCTGAGATTTGATAGAGATGCCGTCAGTTCTGAAAAGAAGTTGAATCATCTCTTAGAAAGGATCTATCAGCCCAGTCCCAAGATTATCGTTGGGACCCAGATGGGGGTTCACGGTCACAATTTTCCTCAGGTTAATCTGGTTGTGGTCTTAAAGGCCGAAGAGGGGTTGTTTTTGCCCCATTACAGGGCTCATGAGAGGACCTTTCAGTTACTCTTGCAGGCAGAGGGGAGAGCTGGACGAAGGGATGAACAGGGGAAGGTCCTTATCCAGACCGCCCTCCCTGAGCATTATGTTATCAAACAGGCCTTGAACCAGGATTACGAGGGCTTTTTCCAGGAGGAGTTGCTTAATCGCAAAAAATATGGCTTTCCACCCTTTAAAAAACTTGCTTTACTGCGTTTGATCAGTATTTCCGAAGAAAAGATCAAAGAAAGGGCCCTCAAGATTAAGCAGGACCTGGAAAAACTGAAGCTTGAGTTGGGACTGCCAGTAGAGATTCTTGGGCCATCTCCATGTCCGTTGAGAAAGATTCGGGGTTTCTTTCGCTGGCAGATACTCATGAAAGGTGAAAAATCCTCAGAACTCAGGCCCTTTCTTTTATATTTAAAGGAGTTACAGATTCCAGGAACTAAATTGGAGTTGGATGTAGATCCTGAGGATTTATTGTAAAGAGTTCTTGGTTATTTATAGTTTTCTGGTAGCCCTGGCCCGGAGGTTGCGTTTCTTTGAATGTTTATTGATTTTCTGGTAGCCGCAAGCTTTAGCTTGCTTTGAATTTTTTTGTTTTGGAAATCTACGCAGGCTAAAGGTCTTGCGGCTACCTCAAAAAAAACAATTTTGCAAGGTACTCAAATAACACCCTTTATAAAAATTTAAATCTGATACAAAGTCTAAAATCCTTTTGCCTCATACAGGTGCT
>CAYTDX010000057.1:0-10139 GCA_964436655.1 uncultured Caldimicrobium sp. | reverse complement strand
CCCTCTCCCGCCAAGGGAGTGGAGGTATACGCAGGCTAAAGGTCTTGCGCCTACCGAAAAAGACTTATTTTGTGAAAAACTCACAAAATATAAAATCCTGTGGACTCATACACCCCCTTGACAGGATGCTATGAGGTGTTTTATAATATATTATTAAAAATTAGGCGACGTAGCTCAACGGGTTAGAGCATGTGGCTCATATCCACAGGGCTGGGGGTTCGAGTCCCTCCGTCGCCACTTGATTTGAAAATTAAGGCGGCGTAGCCAAGCGGTAAGGCGACGGCCTGCAAAGCCGTGAATCCGGGGTTCGAATCCCCGCGCCGCCTCACTCATAATTATGTTTAGACTCAAGGTCCAGGATTACTTTTCCTCAGCCCATTACCTCAGAAATTATCAAGGGGCCTGTGAAAGCCTTCACGGACACAACTGGAAGGTGGAACTTGTGGTTGAGGGGGAGAAACTAAATAATATTGATATCCTCCTTGACTTTAAGGATCTCAAAAAAATCCTCAAAGAGGTCCTGGATGAGCTTGATCACCGCTTAATAAATGAACTACCCTATTTTCAGGAGAGGAATCCCTCCTCGGAAAATATTGCCCGTTTTATCTTTGAGAGGATTAAGGGAAAGCTGAAGGCCTTTCCAGGGATCAAGGTGAGAGAGGTCACAGTTTTTGAGACCGAAAAGGCCTCAGCTACCTATCTGGAAGAGTGAATCTCAAAGTTTCAGAGGTCTTTTATTCAATTCAGGGAGAGGGCCCCTGGGTTGGTTTCCCAACCTTCTTTGTCAGACTCTACGGGTGTAACCTTGCCTGTAAGTGGTGTGATACTCCCTATGCAAGGGAGGGCCAGAATTATAAAGAAATGCAATCTGAAGAGATAGTCAGGATCTGGAAGGAAAATTATCCCGAAATTCCCCATGTTACCATAACCGGAGGGGAACCTCTTCTTCAGGAGGGGGTTTTCAGGCTTATGGAAGACTTTCTTAAAAAGAGAGCTAAGGTGCTTCTTGAGACAAATGGTTCCTTAAGTATTGAGAATGTTCCTGAGGAAATTTTAGTGGTTATGGATCTAAAGACCCCCTCTTCAGGAATGGAAAGTTATAATCTTTATGAAAATTTGTCTTTTCTCAAAGAGAAGGATGCCCTGAAATTTGTAATCAAGGATGAGGCTGACCTTGACTGGAGCCTGAAAGTCATTGAAAAATTTAACCTTTTAAGGAGAGTAACCTGTTTTTTTTCACCCTGTGTACCCTATATGTCGCCTAACAGGCTTGCCGAGCTCCTTCTTGGGACCAAAAAACCCCTTCGTCTCCAGATTCAGCTCCATAAAATCCTTAATCTAAAATGAGACCTATGGTTCTTTTTTAGGTTTTGGGGAGCCGTGAAAAAACCTACGCAGGCTAAAGGTCTTACGGCTACCAAAAAAAACAATTTTGCAAAGAACTCAATTTTTACAAAGGACTCTAAAATTGAAAAAAATTTAAAAACTGCTAAAATGATATTATGAATGACGAAAGAGTTGATGAAGCCATCCTGGAAAAAATTGAAGAGCTAAGCTCTCTTGCTCTTATTGAGTCAACTGAAGAGGAAAGCAAGCTTCCAGCCAAGTTTGATCCCCTTCAGAGGTATCTCCAGGAGATCGCAAGATATCCTGTCTTAACCAGGGAAGAGGAAGAGGCTGTAGCCAAGGCCTATTATGAGACTAAAGACCCAAGGTTGGCTTATAAACTTGTGGTATCAAATCTGAGATTGGTGGCCAAGATTGCCCTTGAGTTTCAACGATTCTGGGCCTATAACTTTCTTGACCTTATTCAGGAAGGGAATCTCGGGCTCCTTCAGGCGGTGAAAAAATTTGATCCCTACAAAGGGGTAAAATTCTCCTATTATGCCTCTTTTTGGATCAAGGCCTATATTTTGAAATACATAATGGATAACTGGAAGCTGGTTAAGATGGGGACAACCCAGGCTCAGAGAAAGCTCTTTTACAAGCTCCGGAAAGAGAAGGAGAGGCTTTCAGCCCTTGGATTTGAACCCACGGCCAGAGAAATTGCCAAAAGCCTTGGGGTGAAGGAGAAAGAGGTTGAAGAGATGGAGATGCGGATGTATTCGCAGGACCTCAGTCTTGAAGCCCCGGTTAGTTACGACTCTGAAGAAACCTTTGGAGATTTCCTCAAAGATACCCGTCCTGGCCCGGAGGACAACTATGCCCGGGAGGAGATCCTGAATAACTTCAGGAGGATTCTTAAGGACTTTGCTCAGGAACTTTCTGGAAAGGACTATATCATCTTTTATGATCGTCTGCTGGCTGAAGAACCAAAGACCCTGAATGAACTTTCCCAAAAGCTTGGTATCTCCAAGGAAAGGGTAAGACAGATTGAAGAAAAGATAATAAAAAGATTAAGAAAATTTTTACAGGAGAGATTGCCCGATGCCACTTTTTATCCTCAGGCCTTGCCTTACAAAGAATAAGTTTTTATTAAGTATTATCCTTTTCTTATTGATCTCAGCCAAACCTGTGTTCTCGGCCTCACCTCATCTTGAGAGAGCCTATTATTATTTCCTTCTTTCCCAGCTCTTTTCTGAGAATGCAACGGAGGTGGAAACAAATCTTAAAAAGGCCTTGGAGCTCTCTAAGGATTCCCTTTTTCTGAAAAAGATGCTTCTTTTTGTCTATGTCCAGAGTAATAAGTTGAGTGAAGCCGAAAGGCTGGGTGAGACTTTATACAAAAAAAATCCCTACGATAAGGACTTGGTCTTCCTTTTGAGTAAACTCTATTTACAACAGAAAAGGCCCAATCGGGCCATGGGTGTCCTTGAAAAATACATAGAGAAAAATCCAAGGGATGATGAGATTTTGAGTTTCCTTATCTCTCTTTATCTTCAGCAAAAGGAGTGGGATCTGGCCTTAGCTAAGCTTGATGCCCTGAGTCAAAGGCATCCTGATGCCTATGCCATCTGGCTCTTTAAGGCCCGTATTTATCGGGAAAAGCAAGATCAAAATTCAGCTAAAAGGGCTTACATAAAGGCCCTTGAGCTTGCCCCTGATAACAGGGCCCTTCTTGTGGAGGTCCTGAGGTTCCTGGAGGGGATATCAGCCTTTGAGGACATTGAGAAAATCCTTCAGGACTATTTAGCTAAAAATCCTGAGGACAGGGATTTTTTGAGGCTCCTCCTGGGCTACTATCTGGAACAAAAATCCTGGGAAAAGTCAGAAAAGCTCTTAAAGGAATATCTGGATAAAAATAAGGATCAACCGGAATTTCTCTTTTATCTTGGCCTGACCCTGGAATATAAAAACAAGATAGATGAAGCCCTGAAGGTTTACGCCGAGATCCCTCCCGGGTCTCCCTGGCATTTAGAGGCCCAAAAAAGGTCCTTTGAGCTCTTAAAGAAAAGGGACTTACCATTAGCCAGGAAGTATTTGGAGGATCTCAGAGCCAAGGGGTTAACAGAAAAGAGTTATTTCCTCTTTTTGACCCATGCCTACGAGGGTATGGATGAATGTGAGGAGGGGATTGCCCTTGCAAAGGAGGCCCTGAAGAGGTATCCCGATGACCCGGATATTAGTCTTGCTTTGGCCTCAAACTATGCCTGCTTGGAGGACTATCAGAAGGTGCTTGAAATAGTCTCTCCGCTTCTTAAAAAGTTCCCTGAGGATGCCTATGTTTTGAATTTTGTGGGCTACAGCTTGGTTGAGCTTGGCCGTGATCTTGAAAGGGCTGAAGAGCTCCTGCTTAAGGCAGAAAAATTGAAACCCAATGACCCTTACATTGAGGATAGTCTGGGCTGGCTTTATTTTAAAAAGGGTAATCTTGAAAAGGCAAGTATTTACCTTGAGAGGGCCTTGAAAAATGCTTCAACTGATGAACCGGTTATATGGGAACATCTTGGAGATGTCTACTTGAGGATGCAAAAGAAAAAGGAGGCCTGTGAGCTTTATAAAAGGGCCTTAGAAAAAAGCCTTCACAAAAGGGAGAGGGAAAGGCTTTCGGAAAAGGTCAAGGCATGTCCTTAAAGGGATTGGTCCTTTTGTTTCTCTTTATCTTAACAGGATGTGCCTACAAAGGGGTTGAGATCCCATCTACCTATCTTGTAATCGCTGAAGAGGGGTTTCAGGGAAGAACCCTTAAGGGTAAGGTCTTTCTCCAGGGAGAGATCTTTTTTCTGAATAATGACTCCTCCAGTGGAGGCTCCTATGGGACCTTTTACACAACAGGGGCGGAATTAATACTTACAGTTACCCCTCCCTTTTCCCCGGAGGTTTTTGTTTACTGGAAAAAGGGAGAGGAGCTGAGGGTTATAAATCCTGCTAAGAAAAAGGTCTATACCCTAAAATTTAAGGAATTGAGAGCCCTGGATATACCCTCCTATTTTCTGGGACTAAAGGAAAGGGAGTATCACTTCCAAAGGGGGCTTCTTTCTGGAGAATATCGCTTCTCCAAGGAAAACCTGCAGGGAGCTCTGGAGACTAACCTATTAAAGCTTCACTGGAAGATAAAGGAATTAGCCTTTACAGAGGAACCTCTACCTCATAAGGACTGGAAAGGCTTTAAGGAAAAGGAAATCAATCTAATCTTTTAACTTAATAATCACCTCTTCCACCCTCTGGGGTATGGCTCTGTGGATGATAATTTTGAGATCTTTATAGTTTAGGCTCTCCCCCTCTTTGGGAATCCTCTTGATAAGGTGATAGATAAAACCATTCAGGGTATCGTAATCTCCAGAGGGGATGTTTAATCCCAGTTCCTGAAGCCTTTCAATTTCAATCCAGCCTTTGACCAGAAACTCTTTGGGAGAGAGTCTTTTAAATTCAGGCTCGTGGTAATCCAGGGCATCTCTGAATTCCCCCAGCACCTCCTCAACAAGGTCCTCTATAGTGAGGATCCCGGTAACCAGGCCGTATTCATCTACAACGATAGCAATCTCCTGGGCTCCTTCCTGCATTATCTTTAAAGCCTGATGGGCAGGTATGAGTTCAGGGATGAAAAGGGGGGCCCTGGCCAGGTGCAAAAGAGGGGTCTTTTTTTCCATAAGGACCCTTCCGAGAAGATCCTGAACCTTTAATACATGCTTTATTTTTGAAGGGTCCCCCTCATAGAGGGGGATGTAAGAGAAATTATATTTACTGGAAAATTCAAGGGCCTCTTCTATGGTTGCCTCAAGGGGCAAGGCCTTGACCTTGGGAAGAGGAACCATAACTTGGTTCACCTTTTTTCTTCCAAATTCAAGAATACTCTGCATGAGCCTTTTCTCCAGAAGATCTATTTCCTCTTCATAACTTATCATGGTAAGGAAGACCTCTCTAAACTTGGTCATAAAATAGGGGCGATCCTGATTTTCCTTTTTTAAAAAGACCCTCAGGAACCTCTGATTTAGGAGATAAATAGGATAAAAAAGATAGGAGACAAAGAAAAGGGGAGGGGCTAAATACAATACCAAAGGATAGGCAAGCTTTTTGCCAATACTCTTGGGTAGGATCTGGCCAAAGAGGAGCACAAAAAAGGGTAACATAATTGAACTCAAAAGGACTCCCCAACCTTTAAGGGCCCTTATTAAAAAATACGAGGTAAAGATACCATTTCCTGCAATGCTCAGAGTGATGCCAAGGGTGGTTGTGGTAAAGAGTCTTTCAGGGTCTTTCCAGAACTTAAGACAGATCCTTGCAGACCGATTTTTAGAGCCAATCCTTTCTATAAGCATCCTTTCTGCTGAGACAAAGGAGATCTCACTTAAGGCAAAAAAGGCCTCAAAGAGACTAAAAAATAGCAGGGAGAAAAGGGCTTCAAGCATCTTCTTTTCTAACAGCCTCAATCCAGAGGACCTTTCTGCCTCTGACCTTTTTGATAGTAAATTCCCAGTCTTTATAAAAGGCCCTTTCGCCTTCTTTGGGAATGCCTTTAAAAAGGGCAAGTATAAAGCCATTTACAGTCTGCAAATCTTCAAATTCTTCATCCAGAGTAAGGTTTAGCTCATCCTTTACCTCATCCAGTAGGGCCCGCCCTGAAAGTAGATACCTATCCTCCGAGAGTTTCTGAATGCTTTGAACTGGTTTTTCCCTTTCTGTAAGGATTTCACCAAAGAGCTCTTCCAGGATATCTTCAAGGCTAACCAGTCCCTTAAGGGTCCCATATTCATTTACTACGAGGGCAACTTTCTGATGCCTCCTCTGGAACTCAAAGAGAAGGTCCCTGACCTTAAAATTTTCAGGAATAAAATAGGCAGGTCTTACAAGTTCGGAGAGATATCTTTTTTCGGAAAGGGGCGTCTTAACGGTCTTTAAGAGGTCCTTTATATAGAGGATTCCAATGACCTCGTCTAAGGATTCTCTATAGATGGGGAATTTGTTATAGGGATAACCTCTGAGTCTTTCCATAAATTCTATGGTTAGGGGTTGATCTTTAAAGGCTATGATTTCTGACCTCGGGGTCATAATGGCTGAAACAGGTATCTTTTCTGAGAAAAAGAGGCCGTAAATAAATTCCTTTTCGGTCTCACTTATCTTTTTTTCCTGATAGGCAAGCTCTAAGGAATGAAGGATGATCTGTTCAACAGGGGTGAAGGTCTCTTTTTCGGTATCCTCTGTCCACTGGGGTATATATCTTTCTAAAGAAAGGTAGATTTTATAAATAAAAAGCCGTATAGGTAGTAAGAGTTGATAGAGAAAATAGGTAAGGGGAATGATTTTAAGGATGAGGGATGACCTCAATCTGAACCCAAGGACCTTTGGAAAAAAATCAGCCAACCAGAAGCTGATCAGGGCATAGATGAAAAAGGCCGGGGTCCGGATCTCTTCTGAAAAAAGAAGAGTAATAGCTGTTGCAAAGGAAAAGCTTGCAAAGTAATCGGCAAGTTCGTTGCCGGAAAGCAGGGCAAAGAGGAGTTGTTCGGGGTTTTGAATCATCTTGAGATATCTGTCTTTGAGACCAAGACTCGGAAGACTTGCAAGATCCATTCTTGAGAGGGAAAAGATACTGGCCTCACTTGCCGAAAGGAGCATGGAAATAAACATTCCCAAAAGGGCTAAAAAAAGATATATCTCTGCCATTTCAGAGGACAAAGAGAATCTGCTGAAAAAGGGGATAGCCCTCGGATTCAGGAAGGCCTATTTTGGGGTTAAGCGCCCCTTTAAATCTCTTTAATAAAACTTTAGGGGCAAGCTCGATACTCTCTATAAGTTCTTCTCCCTCCTCTAATTCCTCCAGAAGACCTGCCTCGCTGATGAGCAGGGTTTTTAACTCCCTTGCCTCCTGCCAGTTCAAAAGGGGGAGAATACATTTGAGAGCACCTGTGCGTTTTTCCTGCTCCCAGAGCTCATCAAACTCCATCTCCTGTGAGCCTATGGTCTCAGAAAAATCCTCAAGGGTATCATCTTTAAAGAGGATCTTTTCCTCAAAAAAGTCCTGCCATCTGTGCATAAAACTCTTTAATGAGAGAGCCACTTCTAAGAGGTTCTCATCTAATTCCTCAGCTATGCTTAAGAGCAGATAGGCCCTTTCAAGGGGAGAATTAAAGGTCTCCTTCTTAGAAAAAAAGGGGTAGGACTCTTCAAAAAGGCTCTTATGGAGATGATAAAGCCTTAAGGCATCTGGTGTTCTGAGGTAAAGGGCAAGGTTTTGCGCTTCCTCAAGGACTTTGGATAAAAGCTCCTTTGAGAGGTGAACATCCTCAGAGAGTTTGAGAAATCTTACCTTGAGGAGCAGTTGGGGAAAGTTTTTCTGGATTCTCTCCTTAGTTTTGAGGAGTTCAATCAGGAAGAATTCATCTACAAAATCAGTGCTTTTTAAGAGTTTTGGAGGATAAAAAAGGCTCTGGGGATAGAGAAAGACAGCAAGTTTCATAAAAAAACTATGCCAATATCTTGAGAAGGAGGGCCTTTATGTAGTCAAGCTGCCTCTCATACTCCTTGTCCAGGCGATCCTTAATTTTTCTCCACTCCTCTTGAAATTGAGGATGGGCCTCTGGTGCAAGCTTTACCTCTGTCCCCATCTGCTCGGAAACCGCCTTTTGTAAGGCATTCAGACTGGCTGAAAACCTCTTCACCATCTCCTGATAGAGGGTCTCTTTTTGAAAAAAATACTCCTTAAGCATTTTCTGGGTCTCCTGAAGGAGTTGATCTACCTGGGGAACCTGATTGAAAAAGCCCAAAAGGGTTTTCAAAAGCTCCTCGCTTTCCTTCAGATGATATTCCTCCTTAGGAAGAGTGAGATTCTTTAAGAGGGCCTCAAGTATTACTCGCAAAACCCTTTTCTTCTGTCTTTCTGGAAGATCCCTTAAAAGGTCCTTAACCTCCTCTTGAAGATCTTCGGTCTCCCTTTTAAGATACTTCCCAACCAGGGACAGGGCCCTTTCTTTCAATCTTTCCCATTCTAACTCTTCTGGGGAGGCCTTTCCTATCTTTTCAGCCTTCTCTAAGGCAATCTCAAGGGCACTCTTTATGATATCAGACATCTAATCCCCCTTTAACCATCTCTGCTCTTTGTCTGTCACTCTAAAGATACTCATTTTTAAGGAATTTGTCAATTATGGCTGTAAGCCACCCAATCCCACATGAGCTCTTTATTTCTCCTCCTCACCTTAGTCTTCTCCCACTAAGGGAGAGTTTAGGTGAGCAGGTATTGGGAACTAATGTTGTAAAGACTTTTAAGACAAAGAAGAGACCGTTGGAAAATTATGGTTTCTTTTAGATTTCCGATAGCCGCAAGCTTTAGCTTGCGAGGATTTTTTTGTTTTACAAACCTTCGCAGGCTAAAGGTCTTGCGGCTACCAATGGAGGGATGCAGGCCAAAGATCTTGTGGCTACCACAAAAAAACAATTTTGCCATGAACTCTTATTCTTTTCTAAGATGCTCAAGTAATAAAAAGATGGCTACCCCGAAGGCAACAGAGACATTCAGGGATTCCTTCTGGCCAAAAAGGGGTATTTCCAGGATTAAATCAGAGGCAGAAAGAACTATCTCCGAGACCCCGGACACCTCGTTTCCAATGATAAGGGCCAGGGGAAAGTGCTCCCTCTTTATCTCCTGGACAGGGATACTTTGGTTTGTGATTTCTAAGGAGGCTATGGTATAACCCTTTTTTCTTAAAACCTCAATGGCACTCAGCACGGAAAGGGAGTATGTCCAGGGCACTGAGTTGGTTGTGCCAAGGGCAGTTTTCTCTATTCCGGAATGGGGAGGAGTTGGGGTTATTCCACAGAGAATAAGCCCTTCAATTTGGGCGCACTCGGCTGTGCGAAAGATAGAGCCTACATTATAGGCACTCCTTAAGTTGTCAAGAATAGCTAATACAGGAAAGGCCCGGGCAGGCCTGAATTTAGCCCAGCGAGCAAGAATTTCAGGGGAGTCTAATTTTTTTAACATCTCTATTCAAATTCAGGGTCTTTGGAAAATTATGTTTGATACCTTTGCAAAATTATGGATCTTTTTCGTTTCTGGTAATCTGGCCTTTTGGTTGCATACTCCCATGTCCATCGCCCAGGTATTCTCCCACTAAGGGAGAGGAAGCATAATGATTTTTCTAAAAATAATGCAAAGTTTAAAATCCAGCAAATTTTTAAGAACTCTCTGGATAAGTTCCATCTCTTTTTATAAAAAAAATTAATATTCTGCCAAAACCAACGCAGGCTAAAGGTCTTGCGGCTACCTCTAAATTTAAAATCTTTTTTGGTTCCGGTAGCCGCAAGCTTCAGCTTGCATAAGCTTTTTTGTCTTAAAGAAACTACGCGGACTTAAGCTCGCGGCTACCGAAAAAGATAAATTTTGCAAAGAACTCTAAATCTAATAAAAATCTAAGGGACTCATATAGAACTCTTGACAATATTCACTGAAACCTTTATATTGAAGGTATGATCCTCAATATAGAAATCATTGAAGAATTAGAAAAATTAGACCCTCCTCTCAGATCAAGCCTCATCAAGATCCTTAAAAGTCTTGATAAAACCATCGGAGAGATGGTTAGGAGAGAAGATTATTTAGACCTGAAGGCTGAACTACAGGAACTTTCCAAAATAGTCAAAGAACTGGCTGACTCTCACAGGAAATCCGAAGAGAGACTTACTAAACTTGAGCAGACTGTAGCTGAGCTTACTGAGGCCCAGAAGAAGACCGAGCAGGCTGTAGCTGAGCTTACTGAGGCCCAGAA
>CAYTDX010000056.1:0-10369 GCA_964436655.1 uncultured Caldimicrobium sp. | reverse complement strand
CTCATTCTGAAGAACCAGAAAACATCTATTTTGAGATCTTTTGTAAGTGAGACCCCTGCAAAATTAGGGTTCTTTTGTTGTCTTTGATTTTTTATACGCAGGCTAAAGGTCTTACAGCTACCAAAACCATAAATTTTTAAATTTTTTAGGTAGCCGTAACCTTCAGGTTGCGTGTTTTTTTGAATTTTTATTGATTTTTTTCGCAGGCTAAAGGTCTTACGCCCACCAAAAAATATTTTTGCCAAGAACTCTTAGACTTCACTCCAATTTTAAGGCTAATTTTTATGGAATATCTTCCAAGAAAATTGGAAAAAGAGCTGGAAAGATGGATTGAGCGAAAGGAAGTTCTTCTCATAATGGGTCCAAGGTAGAGCGGAAAAACTAAACTTTTGAGATACCTGCAAGGATAGTTCCTCAACCTGTGAAAGAGAGGTTTAAACGCTGGAGACCTTCGCAAAATTATTGTTCTTTTTGGCTTTTAGATAACCGAGCAAAGGTCTTCTTTAATCAAGCAAATTTTTAATTACCTTCTTTTCAAAATAGGAATAGAGTCTTCCTGGAAGGTAGAGAGCACATCCCAATATCCAGTCCTCATCCCTTACAATTACATACCCTGGTTGAATATCCAAGGCTATTTCAAGTCTTTGTCTCTCCTGAAGAGTCTTTAATTGTTCTGCCTCAAGCAAAATAACATTTTTTGTGGCATATTGACCAAAGCGCTGCAAAAAGGTTGAAGTGGGTTTAAGATAACCTGAGACCCTGCGTAAGAACAACAATCCCACCACCTCAGGAGTAAGTTTTTTTAACTGGATTAAATGATCAGTTTTTGGAAAAAGCCAGAAAGTGGAAGCACCCCTTAAAATCAGATAATCCTCAAAGAGATCCCTCTTGAGACCAAAGCGGTCCTCTAAGAATAAAAAAATCTCCTCTCTTTCCTCTAAGGTTGCCTCTTCTGGGAAGGTCTTTTTAGCCATAATTATCCTTAGTGATACCTTTGCAAAATTATGGTTCTTTTTAAATTTCTGGTAGCCGTGGCCCATAGGTTGAGTACTCCCATCCCCCTCACCCCTACCCTCTCCCACCAAGGGAGAGGGAGCTTAAACCCTTTCTCACGCAGGCTAAAGGTCTTGCGGCTACCTCAAAAAAACAATTTTGCAAAGAACTCTTTAATAGTATAATCTCCTTTCCTTAGGTTTAAAGACCTTGTATAAGGTTTGTGGATATCACTAAAGGAAAGATAAACTCATTGAATTTTGGGTAGTTAAGCCTATATTTTAAGATAAAATAAACGAAGAGGGGAGCGTGGTCAATGGCTAAAGATTATTATGCCCTTCTCGGTGTGCCCCGCAATGCCACACAGGATGAGATTAAAAAGGCCTATAGGAAACTTGCAATGAAATATCATCCAGATAAAAATAAGGGCAACAAAGAGGCTGAGGAAAGGTTTAAGGAAATAAACGAGGCCTATGCGGTTCTCTCTGATCCAGAAAAGAGAAAACTCTATGACCTCTATGGCTCAACGGAATTTGAAAGGAGATATACTCAGGAGGATATTTTCAAAGACTTTGACTTTGAAAGTACCCTCAGGGATATCGGTATAGATCTTTCAGGTTTTTTCCGGAGGTCAAGAGGCGGAAAGGGAAAGGTCTTTACCTTTAACTTAGGAGACCTTTTCAATAATCTATTCGGCACAACCTTTGGAGAAGAGGGCTATTCCCCCTTCGGCGAGGTCTATGAAACCTATCAGGTAGATTTACCATTGACCTTAGAGGAGATCCTGAAAGGAGGAGAAAAGGAGGTTTTCCTTCCCGGCACCTATGAAACCATAAGAATAAAGATCCCTCAAAATGTGAAGGAAGGGACCATCCTTAAAGTCAAAAAGAAGACGGGAAATAAAATCAGAGAGTACCACCTAAAGGTCAGGCTCCTTACACCAGAGGGTATGAAGGTTGACAACTCAGATCTGTATCTTGAAAGGGAGGTTCCGGTAACAACCTTTTTTCTTGGAGGGGAGATTGAGATTAAAACCCCTGAGGGAAAACGCTTAAAGGCTAAGGTGCCTGCCATGACCAGACCTGGAGCTAAACTGAGATTAAAAGGCCTTGGTCTGCCTAAAACCGGGGCAACAAGAGGGGACCTTTTTGTGGTCTTACTACCCTCTTTCCCCAATAAATTGACCCCTGAACAAAGAGAACTCCTGGAGAAACTCAAAAATCTTGGATTGTGAGATCTTTGCAAAATCGTGGTCCTTTTTTGTTTTCTGGTATCCGCAAGCTTCGGCTTGCGTAAGCTTTTAAGGATTTTTTATTTTTAAAACCTGCGCAGGCTAAAGCCTGCGGCTACCGAAAAAACTAATTTTGCAAAGCACTCTAAATCTGATACAAAGTCTAAAATCTCATGAACTCATAAAGGGTCTTGTTTTTTCAGGAATTGAAATTATCCTTTAAACAAAAGGGGATTTAAAAGAGAGTCTTGAGCAGGATAGTTTACGGAAATCTTCAGGGATTAAAGCCAAGCGAATTAAGAAGGTTAGAGCGTCTTTATTATCGTAAGATTCATCCAGAATCCATTATTTCTTCAGAGCTTGCCTGGGAACTGGCTGAACTCTCCTTTGCCCTGAGCAGACAGATCGGCCTTTTGATCAATCGCAAAGGTGAGATTGAATATGTCCTTGTGGGGACCTTTAATCAAATTGAGATTCCCGAGCTTAGAGGATACAGGGATTACTTAGCCAGATTAAAGGGCCTCAGGCTCATCCATACTCATCTTACCAAAAATGGCAAAAGCTCTGGCCTTGACCAGGAAGACCTTATAGACCTTGCCTTTTTGAGGCTTGACCTGATAGGTGCCTTAGAGGTAAATGAAAAGGGGGAACCGGGTAAAATTCATCTTGCCCACATTCTTCCACACGAGGGCTTTTTCGGAGGCTCTCTGTCGGAAAGGGAGGACCAATTTTTCTTTTTCTTCAAGCCCAAATATGTCTGGGACCTCAGGGAAAATTTTCTTGAACTTATAAAGGCCTTGGAAGATGAGTTTGAGAGGATTAAACCCCTCAAAGATGTTAAGGAAAAGGAAGACAGGGCCCTTTTGATCCTTGTCCGGGAGCCTCAAGACCCGGATTGGGAGGAGAGACTTCAGGAACTCAAGGAGCTTGCCAGAACAGCCGGGGTAAATGTGGTAGGAGAGGCCATCCAGAAGAGGGTTGCCCTTGATCCCCGCTATGTCATAGGGAAGGGAAAGCTCGTTGAGGTGATGATACATGCCATGCGTAACCGGGCCAACCTCCTTATCTTTGACAGAGAACTGACTCCCTCTCAGGTGCGGGCCCTAACTGAGGTCACTGACCTCAGGGTTATAGACCGGACCCAGCTTATTCTGGATATCTTTGCCCAGAGAGCTAAATCCCGAGAAGGTAAAATCCAGGTGGAAATGGCTCAACTCAGATATGCCCTGCCCAGGTTGAGGGCCAAGGATGACGCCTTTTCAAGACTAACCGGTGGGATTGGTGGAAGAGGACCAGGAGAAACCAAACTTGAAATAGACAAAAGACGCATAAAGGACAAAATGAGCCGTCTGGAAAGGGAACTCTCAAGAATATCCTCTGAGAGAGACCTCAGGAGAAAACGCAGAAGAAAACTTGCCTATAAGGTGGTTGCCCTGATCGGTTATACCAATGCGGGTAAAACAACTCTACTGAATGCCCTGTCCCGATCTAATTACTTAGCAGAGGATAAGCTTTTTGCAACCCTTGATCCTGTTACCAAGGCGGTAAGGACCCGAAAGGGAAATATCTTTTTACTCACTGATACCGTTGGATTTATCAGGGACCTTCCTCAGGAGCTTAAAAAGGCCTTTAAGGCTACCCTTGAGGAACTTTATAATGTTGACCTTCTGCTCCACATCGTGGATATCAGCCATCCAAACTGGGAAAATCATATCCAGTCGGTGGAAAGGATACTTGAAGAAATAGAGCTTATCAATTTTCCAAGACTTATGGTCTTTAATAAGATTGATCTCCTGCAAAAAAGAGGGGATCTCTCCCCCAATTTTCTCTCCAAACTTCTCAATCAATACGGAGGTATTGGAATCTCAGCCTTAACCGGGGAGGGACTTGACGAATTGATCTCTCAGATTGAATCTATGCTGTTTACAGAAGGGAAAACCCTACCCTTAGAGACACCCTCTGATGAGGTCCTGGGCTTCAATCTTCTGGTCTGATCGACTTAGACCTTTCTTGCCTCTTTTTTAATCACCCTCTGGGGCGGGAAATCTGACCAGAGCTCCTCAAGGGCATAAAGAGCCCTTACAGGCTCATAAAATATGTGCACAATAATGTCACCATAGTCAAGGATTATCCAGTTGCCAGTTTCCCAGCCCTCAATGGATAAGGGTTTCATGCCCTCCTTTTCAAGTTCAAGGCTCAGGTAATCTGATAGCCCCTGGGCATGCTTGGTGGAATGGGCGCTACAGATAATTAAGAAGTCCGTATAATCTACCTTGGATGAGACATCCAGGGCTACAATATCCTCAGCCTTCTTGTCTGAAAGGAGCTTAATAAATTTTTCTATTTCCCTTGCCATTCTAAACCCTACCCTCTCTCACTAAACGGGCAAAGTGCTCAAAACTTCTATCATAGGTGGCCTCTGCTTCAGGTGGAAAGACACAGGCCGGAAGCTGTCTCATCCTTAGATGATAGGCCAGGCACTCGCAACAGATACCCTTTTTGGAACAGGGTTCATAGGTGCAGTTACATCTCTTGAGATTCCGATCTCTTTTGCACTCCATAGAGCACCTCCTTTATTCAACAGTTACGCTTTTGGCCAAATTTCTGGGTCTATCCACATCACATCCCCTCAAGACTGCCATCTCATAGGCTAAAAGTTGTAAGGGTACTACATAAAAAATAGGTAAGAACTCATAGGGCAGAGGGGGCACCTCAAGATAATCCTCACAGAGCCTCTTAAATTCCTCAGAACCCTGGGTGACAACTCCAATAAGAGGCCCCCTTCTTGACTTGATCTCTTCAGCATTGGAAAGGGTCTTTTCATAAATAAGACCTGTCTCCTTAGCAGCAAGGATGATAGTAGGAAAGCTCTCTTCAATTAGAGCAATTGGACCGTGTTTCATCTCGCCAGCGGCATATCCCTCGGCATGGATATAGGAGATCTCCTTTAGCTTAAGAGCCCCCTCAAGGGCTATGGGATAGAGGATGTTTCTACCAAGATAAAGAAAGTCCTTAGCATGATACCATTTTTTGGAGATCTCCCGGATTCTTGGATAGGACTCATCAATAAACTCCTTTAACAGGATAGGGAGATGAAGGAGTTTTTCCACAAGGTCCTGGGTGTGATTTTGGGCAGTCCTGATCTTAGGGATATATAAAGACAGAAGCAGAAGCATCAATACCTGCGTGGTAAAGGCCTTGGTTGAGGCAACACTTATCTCAGGGCCAGCCTGGGTATAAAGGACAACCTCGCTTTCCCTGGTAATGCTACTTCCAAGGACATTGCAGATGGAGAGGATTTTTGCCCCTTTCTCCTTGGCTAAGCGCAAACTTGCCAGTGTATCAGCTGTCTCTCCAGATTGGGAGATCCCAATGAAAAGGCACCTCTCATCCAATATGGGGTCACGATAGCGAAATTCCGAGGCAAGCTCAACCTCAACAGGTAAGCGGGTATATCTCTCTAAGAGAATTTTTCCCACAAGCCCTGCATGATAGGAGGTCCCACAGGCAACGATGTAAATTCTTTGAATATCCCTGAGCCAGTGAAGTCCGCTCTGGGAGAGATCAATCTCAAGATCATCTAAGGAGACCCTTCCAAGCAGGGTATTTTGTATGGCCTGGGGTTGTTCAAAGATCTCTTTAAGCATAAAATGGGGGAAACCACCTTTTTCCGCCTGGGAAAGATCCCAGTGGATGGTGGTTTCTGTATATTGTTTTGGTCTTCCTTCAAAGTCAAAGAGCTTAAGTCCCTCCTTGGAAAGGATTGCACACTCCCTATCCTGAAGAAAGACCACCCTTTTGGTAAAGGGTAGAAGGGCCGGTATGTCTGAGGCAAGTAAGGTTTCCTCTTCACCAAGTCCTATTACTAAGGGACTCTGATAACGGGCTACATAAATCATGCCAGGCTCTTCCTTTGAGATCAAGGCTATGGCAAAGGCCCCCTGAAGCTCCTGAAGGGTTTTTAAAAAGGCCTCCCAGAGGGGATGTCCTGCCTTTAAATAATCCTCAATCAGATGGGCAATAACCTCTGTGTCGGTTGCTGAGACAAAGTTATGCCCTTTTTTGAGCAATCTCTCTTTTAACACATAATAGTTTTCTATGATCCCATTGTGCACCAGGGCCAGCTTTTTTGAGCAATCAAAATGGGGATGGGCATTTTCATCTGAAGGTTCCCCATGGGTTGCCCAGCGGGTGTGTCCAAGGCCAGGAGCTCTGACCCCTGTGGTATCCCCTCTATAGAGTCTCTCCTCTAAATCATAGACCCTTCCTTTGATCTTGGTAATCTCTATGTCCCTATCCCTAAAATAAACTATTCCAGCGGAGTCATATCCTCTATATTCAAGCCTCCTTAACCCCTCCAGTAAAACTGGCCACAAGGGGCGAGTTCCTATATACCCAACTATTCCACACATTCTGAGATACTCTCCTTGAGTTTTTTGAGATAATCCTCCCACTCTAAGGGGGTGAGATACTTCTTTTTGGCATTACACTCCCTGCAGGCAGGGACAATATTTTCTCTCGTAGAAAATCCTCCCCTGCTAAGGGGCAATCGGTGATCCATGGTTAGTTCCTCTGGAGGGACCCTCTTCCCGCAATAGTAACAGACTCCCCTTTCAACCCTGCGCCGCCACCAGCGAGTTTTCTTAAGGGCCCTGGCCTTAATCTTTTCTCTCTGGATGTGCTCCTGTAAAGATATCCCCTTCATAATCTCTTCTCAATGTACTCTTTAAGCTTTTGAACTACCTCATCAAAACTCAGATTCGTGGTATCTATTATTATAGCTGAATCAGGAATGGTAAGAGGGGCCACTTCTCTTTCACTATCCATCTTATCCCTGACATAAAGATTCTTTTTTACCTCATCAAGCCCTCTATTGGGGACATCTCTTAGCCTTCTTCTTGCCCTTTCCTCAAGATCAGCTGTTAGAAAAAACTTTAAATCTGCCCCGGGAAAGACACAACTTCCCATATCTCTTCCTTCAGTAATAACTTCCCTTCCCTTAACCATCGCCCTTAAAAATCTATTTACCTCCTCTCTAAGGACAGGACGAGAAGAGACCTCTGAGACCCTCTCCTCAACCTCCTGGGATCTCAATTCTTCCCTCAGAGGTTTGCCCTCAAAAATAAGGAGGGTCCCCTCTGGAGAGATCTCCACTTTAATTTCTGAGAAAAATTCTTGTATTTTTTTTCTAAGTTCTTCATCTAACATATTCTTAAAAGACAAAATACCTATTTGGAGAAACCTCCAGGTTAAATAGCGATAAAAGGCTCCCGATTCCAGCAAATCCAGTCTTAGTTTTTTGGCCAGGGCCTTAGCGACAGTGGTTTTTCCAGAACCCGCAGGCCCGTCAATGGTGATGATAAGCCCTTGCATTAGATCTCAACTTTATAGCCAAAGACCTCAATATTATTTTTTATCTCTTCCAGAGAAAGGGACTCCTCCTTTTCAAAGGAAACCTTTCCGGTTGCAAGATCCACCTTTACATTCCTGGCCTTGCCTGTGCTTAAAAGGGCCTTTTCTACCCTTTTAACGCAGTGTTCACAGGTCATTCCCCTAACGGTTATCTCAATCTTCTCCATTCTGGCTCCCTCCCTTTTTAATAAATAAGGCTCCAATGCGGACCTGGGTCTTGTTTTCCAAAAGCCCACCCTCAGCTTTAGCCCTTAAATAATCCAAGATGGCCCTTTCCTTTCTTGTGCTTATCTTATAACCCTTAGCGGTTAACCTAAATTTAAATCTCTTCCAGAGCTTTTCAACAGAGGCCTTTCTTTCAAAGCATCCCTCATAGAATTTAACATCTCCTGGATTGCCTAAGGTGTAAAAATAATTAAATAAAAGGATTAGACCAGGGTGCGTCTCCTCCTTGAGTCTTCCAAAAAAATTTCTTTCAATCTCCTCAAGAAGGTGGTTTTTTCTAAGCCCTGCCCAGCTCACTACAATGAAGAACCTTTTGGCACAACTATATAATCTTTTAACCTCTTTCAGATCTCTTAAAATTGGGGTCATGGAGACAAAGACGGTATCAAAAAATCCCTCGGGCTCATACTTCCTCCAGTCCGCATGGATGATGGATACATTTTTAATATTTTGGGCCTCTATCTTTTTTTTCAGGACCTCTAACATCCCAGGGGATATATCCAGAGCAAATACCTGAGAGACCTTATCAGCCACTTTAACTGTGTAATTTCCTGTTCCACAGGCCACATCAAAAAAGGTATAATCGGACTTAAGGGCCCCTCTTCTCTCCATTTCCTGAAGGATGTCTCTTTGCAGGGCACTATAAAAAGGGGTCTCTTCAAGGGCGTCATAATCTTCAGCAACAAGATTCCAGAAGTCCTCCTTTTGATACACCTCGGTCCTTTTCTTTCTGGAAAGACTGAGACCTTCCCAGAAAGAGGGTTTTAAAATCTTATTTAAAGAGGGATTTTTCCCTTGGAAGGAGCTCATTTTTGTAAATGCTATCCAGTATCCCGTTTACAAAGGCAGGAGAATCATCGGTCCCATAAAGTTTGGCCAGTTCAACCGCTTCATTTATACTGACCACAGGGGGTATCTCGGGGCGGTAAAAAAATTCATAAATAGCCAGTCTGAGTATGTTTTTATCCGTAAAATTCATCCTCTCAAGGGGCCAGTCGGGAGAATACTTTTGAATGTAGGAATCTATTTGTTCCCTATGGGCAAGGACTCCCTTTACAAGCTCCTCCCCAAAGGCAAAGGCCTTTTCCTCTTCAATATTCAGATACCTTCTGTAGGTTTCAAGGGCAAGCTCAGGGGCTAATCGGGAGACCTCTATTTGATATAAAAGTTGTAATGCAATCTCTCTCCCTTTCCTCCGGACCATGAATTTAGAGCATCCTCTCAGCAATGTAAACTGTCAGATCCCCCATCATGTGAGTATATGAGGCAAGCTCATTGTCATACCAGCCATAAATAACCACCTGAGTAATGGGGATTTCTACCTGGGAACAGCTGAGCCCCTTTAGCTCATCAGGGGTAACGGCTCCACAGGCCTTCATGAGATCAACCCTGGCAAGGGCCGTCCTCGTATGGGTTTCTCTTCCCTCAATGATAGCAGCTGCTCTGGGGTAGCCAATAATATCGGTGGAGACATTTTGCTCCATGGAAAAGATCAAAAAATCTTTATATTTGGTCTCGGCAGCCTCTTTATATATCTGGTTCACCAGATCACGATTGATGTGATTTTCAATGCTTTCATCCTGAATGTTAACGGTTAAGATAATCAAACTACCTGTGGTTAATGGAACGCGCACGCTTTCAGCCATAAAACCAATCGTCTTCATCTCGGGAATTACCAGACTTAAGGCCTCAGCTGCACCAGTTGTTGTAAGAATAATGTTATTAAAGACACTTCTTGCCCTTCTTAAGTCCTTTTCCCCCTCTTTGGGAACTCTATCCAGGATGGACTGCGAAGCGGTCGTTGCATGAACTGTTACCATGGCTGCCGAGAGGATACGATCTGCTCCAAAGTAATCCAGAAGGGGCTTTACCATATAGGCCAGACAGGTGGTTGTGCAGGAGGCAGAAGAGATGATGTGGTGCCTTTCCGGGTTATACATCTCTTCATTTATTCCGTAAACCAGGGTGATAGCGTCTTCTGGTAGGGCCTTTTCTTTATTTTTGACCTTAAAGGGGGCAGAGATGAGGACCTTTTCAGCCCCTGCTTGGAGATGACCTCTGGCAGCCCCTTTGGGGTCATCGGCCTCTTTGGTGGGGTCTCTGAATTTACCTGTGCAATCAACGACTAATTTGACCCCCTCCTGTTTCCACTCAATATCCTTGGGGTTCCTATTTTGCATCAAGAACTTAACCTTGACCCCATTGATAAACATGGTCTTTTCCTGTTCATTAATGTTTTCAATAACCCTTTTAGAATTGTGACCGTGAAGCCAGACCGGAAGCCATCCATAGGTGCTATCCTTTTCTATGTATTCTGCTAAGTCGGTGAAGGAGGTCCCCACGGATCTTCCAAGATTCACCACGATCTCTGAAAAATATTTTCTTGCCACATGATGCCAGAGAGTAAGCTTACCAATTCTTCCAAGACCGTTAATTCCAAGTTTCATAGCCCCCTCCTTTTTTCAGTATTTTACCTCTATAAATATCACCGGTGATCCCGTTCAGGGT
>CAYTDX010000055.1:6610-10371 GCA_964436655.1 uncultured Caldimicrobium sp. | reverse complement strand
ACATCAAAAACCCCCAAAGACCCAAAGATCGCTTAAACACCATTCACCACCTCCTTTTATTATTTAGTAACTTGATTTGGTTATTTAAAAATTATGAACTATAAAATTCATAATGTCAAATAAAAAATTTTTATAACAGTAATAGATAAAATTTATAAATGAGCCCCCCTGGTAAAATTAGACAATTTTCATTTTGGTAGCCCTAAGACCTTTAGCCTGAAAAATTAAATTCCAAAGATTTGGTAGCCGCGGGCTTTAGCCTGCGAAAAAAGTGATTATTTTCCCCTGGCGGGAGAGGGCCGGGGTGAGGGTGAAAAGATACACCTGCTAGTTTCAAAAAAAAACATTAAAATCTCACGCAACCTATGCGTTGCAACTACCGGGAAAATCAAAAATTCTTGGTTTGGTAGCCGCAAGACCTTTAGCCTGCGTGGGTTTCAAATCAAAAATCAAAAAATCTGACGCAAGCTGAAGCTTGCGGCTACCAAAAACCTAAAAAAAACCATAATTTTGCAAAGGTCTCATTTAATTCTCTGGGGGGTCTTTTTCAAGGAGATTAATGTCTCCTTCAAGGTATCTATATTGATAATAGGACAGCCCAGTTTGGTTTCAGGGATACCAAAATCAAGTTCCTGCAAAAGGACCTCCCTTTCCAGTTTTAACACCTCCTCTACGGGTTTACCTTTGAGGAACTCGGTGAGTCTGCTCAAAAAGGCAACAGCTGCTACACAGCCCTGGACCTTAAACCTGGCCTCCTGAATAGTATCTCCTTCCATTTTGAGATAAAGCCTTAAAAGGCAGGGGGAAGGAGGAGAATCCGCTGTGCAGACCGGATTCTCCTCGGTTATGATGATATCTGCATCTGGTATCTCACCAACATTTCTGGCATTCAAGAACTCCTGTAATACCCTTTTTCCGTAGTAATTAGCCATTTTGTTTGGAGCGATAGTCTTCAATGGCCTTTTTTAGGGCATCAAGGCCAAGGACAGAGCAATGCACCTTCTGGGGAGGAAGCCCTCCAAGCTCGGAGACTATCTCATCCTTGGTAAGTTTAAGGGCCTCCTCTAAGGGCTTGCCCTTGACCATCTCTGTCAAAATACTTGATACCGCAATGGCTGCAGCACATCCAAAGGTCTTAAACTTCACATCCTCAATACGATCATCCTTGACCTTAATGTATAGATACATCATGTCTCCGCAGACAGGGTTACCCTCGATACCCACTCCATCGGCATCAGGAATCTCTCCAACATTCCTGGGATTCATGAAGTGATCTAAGACCTTTTCGCTATACATGGCCAACCTCCTTTTCTCTGATTTAGTGATGGGGACAGGTCTCTTCCCATTTCTCCATATCCCTCCACCCCTCTTTAAAGGGGGACATTTCTCTTAGTCTCTCTATCACAGGTGGCATTTCGGAGAGCACATAATCTATATCCTCTTCAGAGGTGTCCTTTCCGAGGCTAAAGACGATGGAACCCTGAATGAGATGTGCTGGAAATCCCATAGAAGAAAGCACAGGGGATGCCTTAAGGGCCTTTGAGGTGCAGGTTGAGCCACTTGACACATAAATCCCCTTCATGGCAAGCATTAGAAGCATGGCCTCGCCCTCAATAAACTCCACAATGAAGCTTGCATGTCCAGGAAGTCTCTCCGCAGGGTGTCCTGTAAGATGAATCTTTGGGATCCTCTTCTCAAGCCCCTGGATAAGCTTATCTCTCAGGGTCTGCAGTCTGGGTTTCCAGGCCTTAAGGTTCTCCTTAACCAATTGGGCAGCCTCCCCCAATCCTACGATACCGGCGACATTCTCTGTGCCCCCTCTTTTGCCTCCTTCCTGAATCCCTCCGTAAATCAGGGGCTGAATCCTCGTCCCCTTTCTGAGATAGAGGGCACCAACTCCCTTGGGACCATAAAACTGATGCGCCGAAAGGGAGAGGGCATGAACCCCGAGGCTTTGCACATCCACCTCAATCTGACCAATGGCAGCTACGGCATCGGTATGCACAAGGGCCCCTACCTTTTCTGCAAGCTTAACCACCTCCTCTATGGGCTGGAGGGTTCCAACCTCGGGATTGGCAAGCTGAATAGATATAAGAACAGTTTCAGGTTTAAGGGCCCTTTCCAGAAAGTTCAGGTCAATCCTTCCAAATTTATCCACAGGGAGAAAGGTCACCTCAAAGCCTTCTCTCTCAAGAATCCTGGCCGGATTTGTAACTGAATGGTGCTCAACAAGAGAGACAATGATGTGGTTGCCCTTTTTTTGATAGGCTGTTGCAAGGCCACGCAGGGCAAAGTTGTTGGATTCCGTGCCTCCAGAAGTAAAGATGATCTCCTGGGGCCTGGCATTAATTAACTCCGCCACTCTGGCTCTGGCATCTTCCACAGCCTCCCTTGCCTTCACCCCCAGATCATAGACACTCAAGGCATTTCCATAAAATTCTCTTAAATAAGGGAGCATGGCCTGAAAGACCCTCTCATCAGGCTGTGTGGTTGCCATGTGATCAAGATAGACCTTTCTCATTTTTTCCTCCTGATGTAAAATTTAAAGATATCTCCATCCTCCTTCAGCCCCAGAAACTCCTGACCAAAGACCTCACACCATCTGGGCACATCCTCAAGGGCCCTTTCATAATCCGTAATGAGCTCAAGAATCCCTCCTGGCTCTATCTGCTTTATGGCCTCATTCAGCTCAAGAAGGTGAATAGGGCACATGAGGTGTACAATGTCAACAGACAAATCAGGTTTCAGCTCCTCTTCCAGAAATTTCATCTTTCTCTCCTCATTAAAAATCTCTATTAATTAAGTATTTAAATTCTTTTTTCAAAAAATCAATACCTTGAACTTTTATTACTTAATAAAATTATTTTACATTATAGAGAAAAGACAGCTCGCACCTTAAACTTTTTTATGGCTGGAAAGGCCTTAATTTCAAGGTGATATTTCTCTTGAAGCCCCTTTAAATAGGGTTCTAAGGCCTCCTTGGAGGGAAGAACAAGGGTAAACCAGAAGTTGAGATAATGCTCCCTTAGATAGGCATGGGTAACCTCAGGAAGCTCAGCTATCTCTTCAGCACTATGGAGCAATTCATCCGGGAGGTGACAGGCACAAAGACAGGTAAAGTGGCCAAGTTTATGGGAATCCGGGCTTGCCCCGAGATGCCTGAGAACCCCTTCTTCTTTCAGTTCTTGAAGAAAGGTGAGAACTTCCTCCTCTGAAAGCCCAACTCTCTTGCCCAATTCCCTAAAGGGTCTCTCTGTTAGAGGAAACTCCTCCTGGATAAGGTTAAGTAGGTTTCTATAGGCCTCTTCCATCATTTTAACTCCGCTTTTAAACTCCTTCTCCCCGGCTGGATGACCACTCTCTTTATATTAATATAACTTTACTGATTTTAAAGAGATAGTGACCCATGCAAAATTATGGTTTGAAACCCTTGCAAAATTATGGTTCTTTTAAAATTTCTGGTAGCCGTAACCTTCAGGTTGCGATGGATTTTAATTTTTCATTTTTGAAAGCTTACGCAGGCTAAAGGTCCGCAAGTAACAAAATAGATTTTTCAAAGAATACGGCAAAATCAAAAATCCTATGGACTCATGCATCCCTCAAGGCCCAAAAGATAATAAAAACTATCACAAGTACTTGCAAAAAAGCCTTTTTATGTTTTTCTTTTTATAAAGAAAAAACAATTCAAAAAAGGGGGAGACCTATGAAGATTGAGATTGAAGGGGCCATAATCAAATTAATCCCAGAGAATGATAGGGAGA
>CAYTDX010000055.1:0-6510 GCA_964436655.1 uncultured Caldimicrobium sp. | reverse complement strand
AAGATTGAGATTGAAGGGGCCATAATCAAATTAATCCCAGAGAATGATAGGGAGATAGAGGATCTAAATAGGCTGTGGGAGCTTATAGCAAGGTGTGAAGAAGAAAACAGGAAACTGCTTCCCCTGGGGATTTATGTGCCCGGGACCTCTCCCTACGCACAGTTTTATATTGAGGGGATTCAGGCTAAGGCAGACATACGAAAGAATATAAGAAGGGTGCGTTATGTCTGTATGATCTGTAATCGTATGGAGGAATATCCAGAGGATAGACCAACCCCTATTTGCTGTGGCCAGCCAATGCACAATATGGATTAAGAGCCTTTTAGGGATTTCAGGACCCTTTCTTTCAGCCTCTCATTTAGACGATAGGCCCAGGCTAAGACCACAGCTACTGCCTGATAAAGCTCAGGGGGAATGGGTTTGTTTAGCTCAAGCCTGTAGAGTTCTTTTACAAGTTTTGAATCCTCCTTGATAGGAATTCCCTTTTCCTTAGCTATCTTCAGGATAAGCTCAGCCAGAAACCCCTTCCCCTTGGCAATTACCTCAGGGCTACCATCCTCTTCAGGCTCATATTTTAGGGCTACCGCAATCTTTTCTTCTTCCATTTTTAGTTTACTTTGATCCTCTTTGTGCTATAATAGATTATACTTTGAAATTATAATCGGTAAAAGACCAAAATTTCCTTAGAAAGGAGGGGCTTATGAAGATTACGCTCTCAGTTATCAAGGCAGATATTGGAGGATTTGTGGGACACTCTTCGGTTCATCCCGAGGTCTTAAACAGAGTCAAAGAGGTGGCCTTGGAAGCGAAAGATAACGGGACGATAAAGGATGTCTCCGTTATCGTCTGTGGAGATGACATCGCCCTTGTTATGACCCATACCAGGGGGCTTGATTCTTCAGAGGTTCACGAGGTGGCCTGGAATGCCTTCAAAGAGGGAACCGAGGTGGCCAAAAGACTTAAGATGTACGGAGCCGGACAGGACTTACTTACAGATGCCTTCTCAGGGAATGTCAAAGGTATGGGCCCAGGAGTTGCTGAAATGGAGTTTGAAGAAAGAAAGAGTGAACCGGTGATTGTCTTCTTTGCTGATAAAACCTCCCCCAGTGCCTGGAATCTTCCCCTCTATGAGATGTTTGCCGATCCCATGAATACCGCAGGGCTTGTCATTGACCCCTCCATGCACGATGGGTTTATCTTTGATGTCCTGGATGTCTATAGTGGTATGAGTATCAGGTTAAGCACACCGGAAGAACTTTATGATCTTATGGTCTTTATTGGTGCCACAAGCAGATATTGTGTAAGGGCTGTTTATAGAAAAAGGGATGGAGAAATCGGGGCCTCAGCCTCAACTCAAAAGCTTTCTCTGACGGCCGGGAGATATGTGGGAAAGGATGACCCTGTATTAATTGTGAGATGCCAGAGCGGTTTTCCAGCCGTGGGAGAGGCCTTAGAACCCTTTGCCAGGCCCTGGTTTGTTGAGGGCTGGATGAGAGGTTCCCATACCGGTCCCCTTATGCCGGTCTCCTTTGCCCAGGCCAAGCCTACTCGCTTTGATGGCCCCCCCAGAGTAATCGCTGCCGGCTATCAGATCTGTGAAGGCGAACTTATAGGCCCTGTTGACCTCTTTGATGATCCAGCCTTTGATCAGGCAAGAACTGATGCCAGCCACATGGCCAATTACCTTCGCAGACAGGGCATCTTTGAACCTCATAGACTTCCACCTGAGGAAATGGAATACACAACCCTCCCCAAGGTCCTTGAAAAACTTAAAGATAGATTTCAGCTTGTGGATACAGGCAAACCTAAATTTACAACCGAGGGAGAAGTGGCTGAGTAATGCACCTTCCCCATTATAATATAGTTTTTGACCCTAAGGATCTCACCTTAGAGGATGAATTCTCCTTCAGATGCTATAAAGGGATAGTCTGTTTCAACAAGTGCTGTTATGATGTTAAGCTGGTTCTCTCACCCTACGACCTTTTGAGACTTAAAAGGGGGCTAAAACTTAATACTGAGGAACTCATTGAAAAATACGGAGAGTTCTTTATCGGAGAGGTCACCCAGCTTCCTGTTATCACCATTAATATGAATCCCTATGACTATTCCTGCCCCTTTTTAGATGAAAAAGCGGGCTGTAAGGTCTACTCAGATAGGCCTTCGGCTTGCAGGACCTATCCACTGGCCCGGTACTTTGCAGAAAAGGAAGGAGGAGAAAAGGTAGAGCTCTATAAGATCATACGGGAGACCCACTGCAAGGGCCACTATGAAAACCGCCCCATCAAGGTAAAGGACTTTCTTGAAGAACAAGGGCTTTCCATCTATCATCACTTTAATGACCTCTGGGGAGAAGTGGTCCTGAAGAGGCAGAAATATTCGCACATCCCCCTCACAGGAGACCTCCTTGATCTCATCTATCTCCTTGCCTATGACCTTGAGAATTTAAAAACCGAGATCAAAGAGGGAGATCTTTCCTATTTTACCCGGGATGAGGCCAATCTTCCGGATGAGGTGCTCCTTGAAAAGGCCTTAAAGATAATCCGGGATGAGGTATTAACCGAGGAAAATCTGAACTGGTAAGATGAAGACTGGTAAAAAACTTCAGGACGAGATAAATATCATACCTCTGGTGGACATTGTCCTGGTGATATTGATAATTTTTATGATTACCGCTCCCCTTATGACCTCCGGGCTTGAAGTGGACCTTCCCAAGACCAAGGATACAGGCCTTACGCGTAAAGAAAGAGAGCCCCTGAAAATAACCATCTTACCTAACGGGGATATCAAAATATCCGGGGAAAAAGTCAAAATAGAAGCCCTTTCCAGATGGCTTGAAGAGGCCAAAAGGCACGGTCTCGTGCAGGAAGTCCAGATTGAAGCTGACAGAAGGGCCTTTTATGAGGTGGTTGCCAAGGTCCTTGCTGAGGTCAAAAGGGCAGGTTTTACTCAGGTTGGGCTTTTAACAGTGGCTGAAGAAAGCAAATGACTCTAAGATGCGCTATGTCCTGTCTTCTTCTCTCTTAGCCCTCTTTACCAATCTTCTTCTCTTGACTCTCTTTATCTTTGGCCTAAACCTTACTGCTTCCCTAAGAAAAGAGGAAGTTAAGATCACCCTTCTTGAACCTCAATCTACCTCACAGCTGGCCCCTCCTTCTCTCTCTACTCAAGAAAGCCCCCCACTTCCTCTGCCAGCCCCAAAGCGAGAAAAGGTCTCTCAGAAAAGAGAGAGCTTCAAAAGTGCTCCCTCTAAACCTGAATCTCCCAGTTTAAATGCAAAAGAAGAGGAAATTCTCAAAAAAAGTCTGGCAAGGATAAGTAAGGCCCCAAAGACCTCTTCTGCCGAAGAAGAGAGGGCCTCAGATGAATTTCTTAAGGAGAGACTGGCTTCCCTGAAAAAAGGAGCAAGGGGAAAAGGGGAAAGTATAGTACCGAAGGAGACCCCGACTTCTCTTGGGGCCCCTGTTTCTTCCTCCCTATCGCAGGACTATCTCCTCCTCATAAAGAGAAAGCTTCAAACACACTTTGAGGTCCCGATATATCTCAGAAACCGCAAAGGTCTCATAGCCCTTGTGGAAATAGAGACAGATGAAGGGGGAAGAATCTTGCAAACCAAATTTCTAAAAAAGGCCGAGGATCCCCAGTTCAATCAGGCCGTAGAAAAAACTCTAAAGGCAGTAAATCCTATTCCTGTAAATCAAAAAATTGTTCTGAGGATAGAATTTCGGGCTGAGGGGAGTTTTACAATTAAACCATAGATATTTTATATGCCTGATTTTGGATAGCCTCAAAGGCCTTTTAGCAACCAATTTCTCTTTTCTTTTTAACTTTTCCCTTTTTAGGTTCCTCCTGTGTGGTAGCGTTTGAATCCTTAGTTTTTTTCTCCTCTGCCCAGAGAGAAGAAAGGCCTGTAAAATTAAAAAGAGCCCAAAACAAAAGAGATAGTGCAAGTACTTTTTTCATAGGCCCTCATCTTATTTGGTTTCCTATTAAAAGCTAATTATTCATTAAATTTTATATTTGTCAAGAAATTCTTTTTCCGGAAGGGGCCTCTCAAAAAAATACCCCTGAAGGAGATCGCAGCCCATGATATCAAGGATCTGGATCTGTTCCTTGGTCTCAACACCCTCAGCTAAGGCCTTGGCTTGGAGGATATGGGCTAAATCTATGATAGCCTTAACAATTCCCCTTGCCCGGTCATCAGTTAGGACTTCCCGCACAAAGGATAGATCAACTTTCAGATAATCCAGTGGTAATTTACGAAGATAACTCAGGTTGCTATAACCTGTCCCGAAATCATCTAAGGCAATCTTGATGAGGGGAAATCTCTGTTTTAGGGTGTTAAAGACCTCAAGCATTCCCTCAGGATTTTTGATAAAGCCCCTTTCAGTGATCTCAAGAACAAAGGGGGCCTCAAGTCTTTCCAGATAGGGTGAAACTACCTTCCAGAAGGTATCTTCTCCGAAGGTATCGGGATAGAGATTTAGCCCTATGGGGATCTTCCAGAGATTCACCCTTTCAACAAGGGTCTTTACAGCCCAGATCTCAAAATCCCGCCTCAGAAGGGAGGTCTCTAAGGCAGAAATGAAAAGGGCCGGTGAAATAACCTCACCATCGGGTTTGACTATTCTAATGAGGGCCTCTGCCCCGGATAGTGTAAAATTATTTACATCAAAGTAGGGCTGAAAATAAAACTGAAAGTATCCCTGCCCTAAGGCCTCTTCAATAAGCCTTTCTACCTCTAAGGTCTTCTTTATGAGAACCTCAACCTCGGTTCCATAAAATTTGACTACATTGGGACCCTCTTTTTTGGCAAAAGAGCAGGCTGAATTGGCCTTGCGATAAAGGTCTTCAGGGTCGGTCCCGTCAAGGGGATAAAGGGCAACCCCCAGATTATACTTGGGAACAAATTTATCAACCCCTATGTCAATAGGGCTGGAGATGAGCTTTCCAACCTCATGTAGATAGGAGGCTATCTCTTCTCTCTCTTTAATCTCGGAGATAAAGATACAGAACTCATCTGAGGATATCCTCGCTAAATAATCGGTATCTTTGAGGATGCCTCTTAGGCGTTGGGCTATTGCCCTTAAGATGTTATCTCCAACCTGAAATCCGTAGAGGTCGTTAACATAAGTGAACTGGTATAGATCAAGGACAATAATGATGGCCTTATCCTTTATGTAGTCAAGGGCAGTTTTTACCTTTTCTATAAAGCTCCTTAGGGAGAGGCTTTGGGTTAGGGGATCGTAATTTTTGAGATTTTCAATGGTTTCAAAAAGTCCAATCTGAAGGGTAAGATCTCTTCCTATGAAGATTATCCGCTTTTTATTGGATGCAAAGGAAACTGGAATGGCCTTTTGATCCAGATAAAAGACCTCTCCGTTCTTTTTTCGGTAGGTAAAAAGGGAAGAAAAATCTCTACCCTCTGAGAGGACCTCCCACATCTCGGGATGGCTCTCCTTTTCAGCCTCAAAAAGGGTTAAATCCTTTCCTAAGAGTTCTTCTTTAGTATAGCCTGTCAGAAGAACCACCTCGGTGTTTACATGTAATATCTTTCCCTTTTCATCTGTAATCACTAACCAGAGGTCTGAGCTAGCAATGGCCTTACTGACAAGCATTAGATATTGTTCCTTCTCTATCCGTTCTATGGCAAATTCAAGGTCCTCTTTGAGTTCAGAAAGCAGACCCTCCTGGAGTTGATTAAAATAATAGGGCTCCTGGGAATATAAATTTAAGAGAGACCGAAGCTCCCCCTTCACATAAAGGGGAATAGCCACACTTGATAGATATCCCCTCTCAAGGGCAGGTGCCCTAAAGGCGGAGTAAAGAGGATTGGTTCGGGTATCAGGATTGATAATGATATGACCTTCCCTTATGGCCTGAGCAGTTGCCCCTTTTCCCTCAGGGGCTTCCGGGTCAAGGGATATTTTAATTTTAGAGAGGTATCCTGCCTCGTATCCATAGTGATAAAGGGGAAGAACCATCTGTTTTTCTGTATCTGGCACACCAATCCAGACAAACCTCAGCCCAAGCTCATCCACAAGGTCCCTGCAGATGTTTTTATAGATGTCCTCTTCGGTTTGAGCATGGGTTATGATTGAATTTACCCTTTTTAAAAGCCTGTAAAGTCTCTTATAAGTCACTAGGGGGGTAATATTCTGACCAAAAAGGAGGAAGAGTTCCTTTCCCTTTCGGAGATATCTTTTTATCTTTCCCTGAAAGTAAAGGGGATAGCCATCCTTACAGCTAAAGGTTAACTCAAGATCAAAAGGGGCATCCTCTATCTGCCCTTTGATCTCCTCAAACCTCTCGGCACAGGCACTTTCATAGAGAAGGTCACAGAGTTTTTTCCCCGAGACCTCTTCAAAGGAATACCCGGTAAGCTTTAGGAAATTTTGATTACACCTGAGGATGTGAGCCCTTTCATCTAAGATAAGCCCGAGACTTAAAAAATTCATATTTCCATTTTAACATAAATAGCCCCACTTACAAAGGATATAAGTGGGGCTATTA
>CAYTDX010000054.1:0-10375 GCA_964436655.1 uncultured Caldimicrobium sp. | reverse complement strand
GCTAAAGGTCTTGCGGCTACCAGAAAAGCAATTTTGTAAAAAACACTAAAAAGTCTAAGATCCAGTGAAATTATACGAGATCTTGACAAATTTAGAAAGGAATTTATTTTTAAGATTGAGATTGAATCTCAAAAATTAAAGAGGGTTTTATGGAGACCTTTATTGAGGAATTCAGGAGGTTCATTCGCCAGAGGGGCCTTAAATACACCCCTGAGAGGGAGGAGATCTTAAGGGAGATCCTCTCGCTTAAGGATCACTTTGATGTAGAGGGTCTGCATCTTCGCCTGAAAAATAAAAATAGTAAGATCTCCAAGGCCTCTATTTACAGAACCCTTCCCATTCTCATTGAAGCAGGTTATATTCAGGAGGTTTACAAACAGGGAGGTCATTCCCACTACGAGGTCACCATAGACAAAATGCCCCATCTTCATTTTATATGCATTAAGTGTGCCCGAGTGGAAGAGGTGATTGATGAGAGACTTAACAAACTCCTCAAGGAGCAGGAAAACCTCAGAGGCTATAAGCTTCTCACTTACCACTTAGAAATCTTTGGGATCTGTCCCAATTGCCGGGAGGTAAAATAGAAATGACCCTTAATGAGGCAGAATGTGGAGATGTAGTGGTAATCAAAAATTTTTCGGAGGAAGAGGAGATTCTTAAAAAGATTGCTGCTATGGGATTACGCAAGGGGTCGCAGTTTGAGGTCCTGAGAAGGTGTGGGAGGAACATCCTTATAAAGAATGGCCTGAACCGCTTAATTATCAGTAAAGACCTTGCTGAAAAGATAAGTGTTGAGCTCATTAAAAGAAGTCCTGAGTCCTGCCAGGAAATCTCCTGTGAACTCATTGATAAGGCCTGTCCTGAAGAGGGGAAGGCCCTGAGGAAGAGAAAAAGATGGGGCCTTCTTCACAGGCTCTGTCCCTTTCTTAAGGATTAAAGGATGCAGAGAATAAGAGTTGTCTTAGTGGGTAACCCCAATGTGGGGAAAACGAGTCTTCTCAACCACTTAGCCGGCACCACTCTTAAGATTGGTAACTGGCCAGGGGTCACCGTTGAAAAAAGAGAGGGAAAGTCCCTCTTCCAGGATTATGAGATTGAAATTATTGATTTACCCGGGGTTTACACCCTGGAAAGGGCCTTTTCAGAAGATGAGGCCGTTACCCTTGAGACCCTAAGTCAGGGAGATTATGATGTAATTCTCCATGTCATTGAAAGCCCCCGTCTGGAAAGGGACCTCTTTCTTACCACCCAACTCTGTGAGCTAAAAAAACCCATGCTTATTGCCCTCAACATGAGTGATGAGGCAGAGGCCCTCGGGATCCAGATTAATGACAAGCGCTTTTCTGAATTATTAAAAATAAGGGTCTTAAAGACCATTGGGCGTACTGGACAGGGAGTTAGGGACTTACTTCCTGCTATCGTTGAGACCTATGAAAAAGGACTCATTCCAAGGCCTGAATTTTTTAACATCCAGACCCAAAGGGAGATTCCAAAAGAAGAGAAGGCCTTCTCTCTTGTCAAAGGGCTCTATGCAGAGATAGTCAAGAAGTCCATCCTTCCCAAAAGGGGAGTTACCGAGATCCTTGATCAGGTCTTTCTCCATCCGATCCTTGGATTCCCCTTTCTCTTTCTAATTCTTTATCTCACCTTTAAATTTGTCTTTGACCTTTCCTCCCCTTTAGTGGATCTTATTGAGGAGTTCTTTCAGGACTTTCTTGAGCCTGCTCTTCTGAGCTTGTTAGGCTCCCTTAAGGCCCCTCCCCTTTTAAAGGACTTCTTAGTCGGAGCCCTCTTAGGGGGCCTTGGAATTGTTCTTTCCTTTTTGCCCCTTATCATGATCATGTTTTTTGCCCTCACCCTGCTTGAGACCTCAGGCTATCTACCAAGGGTTGCCTTTCTCATGGACCGCTTTACCCATAAAATCGGACTTCACGGACAGAGTGTAATCCCTTTAATCCTCGGATTTGGGTGTAATGTGCCGGCTATTTTAGCCACCCGGACCATTCAGGATAGAAAGGATCGGCTTTTGATTATGGCGATGATTCCTTTTATGTCCTGCTCGGCAAGGCTGGTAGTCTTTGGATTTTTTGCCCTGACCTTTTTTGAAAGACCCGCTCTCCTTATCTTTGCCCTTTACCTCCTTGGCATAATTCTTGCCTTCATAACCAGCCTGATTCTCAGAAAGACCCTCCTAAAAAA
The DNA here is from genome assembly GCA_964436655.1 of uncultured Caldimicrobium sp. Taxonomy (GTDB): domain Bacteria; phylum Desulfobacterota; class Thermodesulfobacteria; order Thermodesulfobacteriales; family Thermodesulfobacteriaceae; genus Caldimicrobium. Next base: position 8,176 of record CAYTDX010000054.1, on the reverse strand, counting down.
GGAGCTTTCGCACTTTATTATGGATCTCCCTCCCTATCGGATACCCTCTCTAAGGGTGCTCTTCTCTATCGTCTTTCTCCATGTTAAAAGATTTGTCCTCAGGGCAGGAACCGTAATCTTTGCTATAGCCATAGGGGTCTGGCTTCTCTTGAATCTCCCCTATGGAGAAAGGGACCTTGAGAAGACCTTAGCTGGAAAGATAGGAAAGACCCTTTCTCCCCTATTTGAACCCATCGGCCTTGGAGACTGGAGGATTACAACCTCTCTTATTCCGGCCTTTCTGGCCAGAGAGGCCATCTTGAGCAACCTTGCCGTGATCCTCAAGGCTGAAAAAGAAAGGGAAGTTAAAGAAAAAATAGAAACAGAATCCCTGAGAGGTGAGCTCAAAGGCTTCTTTACAAAGGCATCAGCCCTTTCCTTTTTGCTCTTTGTCCTCGTCTATAACTCCTGTGTTGCAACCTTTGTAACCATGTGGAAAGAGGGTTCAAGAGGTATGGCCCTTGGCTTTCTTCTTTATAGCTTCATTCTTGCCTGGACCTTAGCCTTTGGGGTTTACAAAGTCTTCTAATGCTTCCCCCTCTCCTCTTTATCCTTACCTTTTTCAGTCTTTACCTTTTGATGCATCTGTATCTCTTTTTAAGACTTCCAAAAAGACACCCTCTTTTTGCCCTGATTTTACTACTTACCTTTATCTCACCCATCTTTATAAGGCTCTCAGACCATTATTTATCTCCAGAGCTCTCTTTCCTTACAAGCTTTTTAGCCCTTTTCTGGATGGGCTTTCTTCTCTACTTTGTTGTCCTTGACCTGATAATTCGCCTCTTTACCAAGAAAATATCCCTATCCCTGAGTATAGCCCTTCTTCTCTCCCTTTATAGCTATTATGAAACCCTAAAACCTGAAGTCCTTTATCTGACTATCAGGTCACCCAAGGTCCCTGAAGAGCTCTCTCCCTTTAGAATTCTCCAAATAAGTGACCTCCACTTGGGACCGGTCATGGGGCTTGACAAAATTGCCTGGGTAAAAAGAGCTGTGCAAAGATTTCATCCCCACCTAATACTTTCAACCGGAGACCTTGTGGACGGGAATATGGAAAATAAAGCCCATCTCAAGGAGGCCCTAAGGGCCATAAAAGCCCCCTATGGGAAGATTGCCATAACAGGCAATCACGAATACTACAGGGGAATTGAAAAGGCCCTTGCCTTTACAGAGGAGTCTGGTTTTAAGGTGTTAAGGGGAGAATCCATGGAGATTGGGCCATTTCTCATAATAGCTGGTCTGGATGATGACGATTGCAGATATTTCAAAAGGTGCCAGGGCCCCCTTGATGAGAAAAAATTATTAGAAGACCTCCCTGAGGATAGATTTGTTATTCTTTTGAAGCATAAACCCCGCATCAATCCCTCAGGCCTTGGGCTTTTTGACCTTATGCTCTCAGGACACACCCACGGCGGGCTCTACTATCCCCCTGGAAGATGGCTCCTTAAATATCTCTTTAATCTTGAAGATCCAGGGCTACATACCCTTTCCAAGCGAAGTTATTTACTTGTCAGCAAAGGCCTTGGCACAGGGGGTCCGCCTATGCGCTTCCTGACCCCGCCAGATCTGATTATTATTGAGCTTAAGGCTGATAAGGAGCCTTCTCCCCCAGTCCTCCAAGTCCTTTCAGATCCACTCTGAAGTAAAACTTGGTATCCCTTGGAGTGATGGAGATCCCAAGCCCCAGAAGATAACAATCCTGAAGATAAAGGGTCTCTATTTTTTGCTCAGAGGTCTCCTCTGCCTTCAGATTTCTGGAGATATAATAACTCAGGAAAAATTTCTCCTTCAGTAGCTCTCCAAGCCTTAAAGTTACCTGCCTTGTATCCCAGGCCTTATCTTCCTGATAGGTAAGATCTATGGAATCCAAAAGGACTTTTCTCAAACTCAGGTTGAGGGAGTGTTTTTTAAAGCCAAGGCCATAGAAGTTGTAGCTTGTATCGTAACGAAGGGAAAGGCGATCTTTCCAGGATGAAAAGGCCTGGATAAAAAGATCGGAAAAGGCCCTTTTCTCGGGTCTGGTTGAGGCTACGGACCTCTCGGCCCTGTTCAGGTCATATTGCTGATAGGCCCTCAGAACGAAAAAGTTCTTTTGACCGGGAAGATTAAAATATTGCCAGAGCCCGTATTCTATGGCCTTGGTCTTTTCAGTTAGATAATCCTCATAGACAAAAGTGGGAAGTTCGTCTCCGTGCAATTTTTTACGGTAAAAAAAGGTCAAATAGGGTTTCAAGATGTGCTGAAATTGAAAACCCAAAGGGCCCTCTCGCTGACCAAAATTACGATAAAGTAGGGTATAGGTGGTAAAGGAGGCCTCAAAGAGATTGGCCTGCAGAGATTTGTCTGTAAGATTCCCGGGATCCTCAAGTAAATAAAGGAAGTTTTTATAATTTACTTTGGCCTCACTTTTGAGAAATTGAAAGGAAAAGGGGTAGCTAACCTCAAGATTCAGACCCAACCTGTTTCCGTAATAATTTTTTTCCCGATAAAAGTAATTGTAATCCAGATTTAAGGCTGGTATCAGACCTTTAAATTGAAAGGGAAGTAGGGAAAGGTGAAGCCCTGCTAAGGGTTGTAAGATCTCCTTTTTGTCACCTTTACCCTGATAGTCAAGATAGGAACTCTGCAGTCGGGTGTAGAGGCTGTCTCTGAAGGACTGTAGCCAGAGGCTTGATGTGCGATAATCCTGGGCCTTATCATCCACATCCCGACTGAACCTGTCAAGGTAAAGATTCTTAACCTTGTCAAAACCCCCTTCTCCCACATTAAATTCCTCAAGAAAGTCTTTGTCGGAGAGAATGTCAAGGTCCAGATGAAGGTCCCAGTTTCTGCCGGTGGATACATCGATTTTACCTGTGAACCAGTAACGATCCTTAGGGGCCTCTTCAGTGGCATATTCTCCCCTTTTAGTATCTCTTAGATAGCGGACCTTAAAGAGCCCCTTAATGTGATCCGTTAAGGCTACCTGATTTTCAATGTCCCAGAGGAGGCCTCTTTTGGTTGTGTAGAGAGGAGCAATGGTAAAATCTATCTGGTCTGTGATAGGCCAGAAATAGGGAATCTGCAGGCCAAATCCAAGTCTGCTACCCTGAGTGATACCTGGTAGCAAAAGTCCCCTTTTCCTTGGCTCAAAGATAGGGAGACTAACCTTGGGCAAAAACATCTTCTTGGGAAGATAGAGAAGAGGGACCTTTCCTGCCCTAAAGGTGGTTGCATCCACCATGGAGATACCCTCAGGAGTAAGGATTATATTTTTTACTTCCACACTCCAGGGAGGGAACTCCTCCTTTTCGCAATCCATATCACAGGTAGTAATAAGGGCCCTTTGGGCATAATATTCATTAAGGGCATTTTTAGAAAAATTCCAGGCCTTTATTCGGAACCCTTCCTTTTTATAATAGATGAAGACCCTTGCACTCCAGATCTCTCCATTCCTCAAATCAAGCTGAGCCTTATCCCCAAGGATAGTGGCATTCTGAGTCAGATCAAAGAGTTTAAAATGGGAGAGTTCTAAGATCTCTGTCCCCGGCTCGTAAGTTAAACTTCCTGCATAAAGGAGATACCCCTCTCTTTCTACTATGACATCTCCCTCGGCATAGACCTTTTTTCCTCCCTGAAGGACCTCAACCCTTTGGGCCGTAAGTTCTAAGGACCTTGATACGGGATAGGCATGGAGAAGGTGTATTTCTGTAACAAAAGGTAGCCACAAAAGGATAGGAATAAGGAGGCCTTTACAACGCAAGAGCTAAACTATTCCTCTTCTTCCTCTTCTCCAAGAATTTCTTCTATCTCTTCCCTCCCGGCCTCAAGTTCATCTACCTGTTCTTCATCCTTTCTCAGGAGCATTTCCATGAATTCACCCACATGGGTCTTTTCCTCTCTGGCCACATCAAGAAGAACAGCCCTGAGATTTTCATCCTCCGTTAGACTGGCAAGCTGTTCGTAAAGATTTATGGCATCAAGCTCTGCCATTATGGCAATCCTCAGGATCTGACGATCCAGATCCTCCTCATCAATTCTCTCAAGTTCAAAGGGGATTTTGGAGAGCATGCTCCACCTCCTGAAGTTTTTTTTAAATTATAACACCTTAAGAATCATAAGTAAAGGAAAAATGTATAAGTCCACTGGATTTTAGACCTTGTATCTGATTAAAGTGTTATTTTATTAGTTGGTATCCGCAAGCCCTTTCGCCTGCGAAAAAATCCTACGCAACCTACGGGTTGCGGCTACCGAAAAAGACTAATTTTGCAGAGAACTCCGTTGATTTTTTACGCAGGCTAAAGGTCTTAAAAAAATTTTCCTTGTCTGTGCCCTTGGAAAAAGAAAAAAATCCTCTATTATAAGGGTCATTAGGAAGAAGGAGGGGAGATGCTTTTCTACATAGCCCATGGATGTCCAAATTGTGGAGGCCTCATATCGGATGAAAGGCTCAGTCATGGACTTCCCTGTGAAAGGTGTTTATCTGCAGAGACCTTAGCTCAAATGACCCTCTCCTTTGAGGAGGTAATTCAGACCCTGCAAAAAAACAAAAAACTCAAGGAGTTAAAGGTCTTTGGAAGGGTTGAAGGAGAGGTTCATCGCTTTAACAGTATTTTTCAGGAGATCTTGGGAGTAAAACCCTCTTCTCTTCAATTGAGCTGGGCTAAAAGATTTTTCCTGGGAGAATCCTTTGCTATCGTTGCCCCAACCGGAACAGGGAAAACCACCTTTGGACTTCTCTCCTGCCTTCTCCATCCTGAAAGGTCCCTTATCCTTGTCCCAACCAAGGTGCTTGTTAACCACCTCTATGAAAGACTTCAAGACCTACAGGAAAAGACCTCCTCTGAGGAGCTGAGGATACGCCGAATCCTCTCCTATACCGGTTCAAATCAGGAAAAAAGACTCCTTGAGGAAAGGAACTTTGATATCTTCATCTGCACCCAGGCCTTTTTCCACAGAAACTATGAACTCCTCAAAAAGGCAGATTTTTCCCTTGTTTTTGTAGATGATGTGGACTCCTTTTTGAAGAGCGGAAAAAATGTGGAACACCTCTTTTACATGCTCGGTTTTTCTCAGAGAGAGATTGAGTTAGCCCTGAAGAGGGATAAGGAAGAAGAGGACTTTGAAAGGCTCTGGAAGATCAAGGAAAAACACTCCAAGAAGTTAAAGAGACTGATTGTATCCTCCGCAACCTTAAAGCCCAAGACCAGTCGGGCCATTCTCTTCCAAAATCTCTTAGGCTTTGAGATCACCCGTTTTGTTTCAAGTCTGAGAAAGGTGGAAGACCTCTTTATGGAGACAGATTCTCCTACCTTTGAAGCCCTTATGGAAAAGGCCTATGAGGTGGTCCAGAAAATGGGGCCCGGAGGGCTTCTTTTTGTGGAAGAGGGTGCTGGAAGAGAAGGGGTGGAGAGGGTAACCAATTACCTCAAAGAAAGGGGCTTAAAGGTTGTATCCTACCTTGAAGAAAAGGAGGGAGAACTTTTAGAGCTCCTGAAAGAAAGGGAGATTGATCTTGCCATAGGGCTTGCCCATCTTGCCAACCCCCTTTTAAGGGGTCTTGACCTGCCCTTTGCCCTGCATTATGTCCTCTTTTTGGGAGTGCCCAAGCACTTTTTCCCCTTAGGAAAAAAGGGAGAAACCCTGGATTTGCCCCTTTCAACCCAGTTTCTCCACAATCTCCTTCTGAACCTCTTACCCCTCTTTGAGGAAGAGGAAAGATTTAAGGCCCTCTCTTACATCAACTATCTCAAGAGATACTTAACCCTGAGGGAAGAAAACCTTACGCAGTATGAAGGTATTGTGAAGAAGGTTACAGAGATCAGGAATTTTCTACAGGAAAGGCTCCTCAATGAGGCCTTTATGGAGAGACTCAAGGAATCCGATGAAGTCTTTTTAGATGTGAGAGAGGACGGAAGATACTATGTGGTTGTGGGGAATGCCCAGGTCTATTTACAGGGCTCAGGTAGGGTCTCCAGACTTACTGCCCGAGGGCTTTTGCCTGGGGTCTCTTTGATCCTCCTGGATCACCCCAAGGCCTTTATGAGCCTAAAAAAAAGGCTACGCTTTTATCTCGGAGAGGAACCGGATTTTAAAAGGGTTACCCCTGAAGAGGTCCTGGAGATCAACAAGAAGGTCCTTGAAGAGCGGGACTCCCTTCAGGAAAGCCCTCTTGACTTTAAAAATTATCTCATTATCGTGGAATCCCCTCATAAGGCCAAGACCATTGCCAGTTTCTTTGGGAAACCCGCCCGAAGGAGACTTAAAAACCTCTGGGTCTACGAGATACCCATGGAAGGCACCCTCCTCTCCGTCTGTGCCTCCTTAGGACATCTCTTCAACCTTTCACGCAAAGAGGGGCTCTTTGGAGTACTTCCTGAAAAGGGTCACTATTATCCCCTCTTTGATACCATAAAGCTTGGGAAGAGATCTAAGAGTGAGATTGTAGACGAAGACACTGAAGAGGAGGGAGAACTTTATGATAAAGGAGAGATCCTAAGGTCTCTCCGCACCTTGGCCTACTGCGCAACTGAGACCTTTATTGCCTCAGATCCCGATTCTGAAGGTGAAAAGATAGCCTATGACCTATACATCAATCTAAGACCCTTTCAGAAAGAGATCAAAAGGATTGAGTTTCACGAGGTCACCCCTCGGGCCTTTAGAAGGGCCTTAAAGGAAGCCGGCCCCTTTAATCTTTTCAGGGTAAAGGCCCAGCTTGCCCGCAGGGTTGCAGACAGATGGGTAGGATTTTCCCTCTCCAGAGAGCTCTGGTCCGCCTTCAAGAAAAAAAATCTATCCGCAGGAAGGGTGCAGACTCCGGTGCTTGGATGGGTCATCAAACGGGCTGAAGAGGCCAAAGTCCACAAGTATCGCTTGACTTTTACCCTGAGTGGATTCCCCTTTGCCCTTGACTTTGAGGAAAAGGAGCTTGCTGAAAGGGTATTAAAGGGTCTTCCCAGTCTGAAAATAGAAGAAATAACTCCTTTTGAGGAAGAGCTTTCTCCCCCACCTCCTTATACTACAGACACCATACTTGAAGAGGCCTATTACTACTTTCGTTTTTCAAGCTCCCAGTGTATGAGCTTACTTCAGGAACTCTTTGAACTCGGGCTTATAACCTATCATCGCACAGACTCAACCCGGGTCTCAGAAACAGGGCGCTACCAGGTAGCCAAACCCTATCTGGAACAGAATCTGGGAGAGGGCTATTTTTACCCCAGAGAGTGGTCAAGTGCAGGGGCTCACGAGGGGATTCGGCCCACCTATCCCTGGGATGTAAAGGAATTAAAGCTCAGAGTGGCCCATGGCCTCCTCACCTTCAAAAACCCCAAGGACTCCTTACACCTTTATGACCTCATCTTTCGCAGATTTATGGCCTCCCAGTGTAAACCTCTTCGCCTAAAAAAGGGAATTTTTAGATTTTCTGTGCCCGGATATTCCTGGGAAGAGACCCTGAATCTCCAGATCCTTGAAAGTGGCTTTGACCTCCTGTGGATGAAACCCCAGCTCTTCAATTTACAGGAAGGCTCTCTCCCTGAGAACCCTGAACTTAAGGCTGTTCCAAAGGTCTTTTTATTCAATCAGGGAAGCCTTATCCAGGAGATGAAAAAAAGAGGGCTTGGAAGACCCTCAACTTATGCAGAAATCTTAGCTACCCTTCTACAGCGCTATTATGTTTATGAGCTCAAAAACGGAAGCCTTGTACCAACCACCCTTGGAAAAAAGGTTTACTCCTATCTGGCTGAGAGATTCCTGGAGTATATCTCCGAAGACTTCACCCGGGAGTTAGAGGAGTTTATGGATGCCGTTGAACGGGGTGAAAAGGAGTGGGAGGAAATTTGCCTGAAACTAAGACCTCTGCTGGAATTGAACCCAAAAATCCCTTTTTAAGGCTCTTCACTGAGAAAATAAACCAAAATCCCCTGGTTTCATATTTTGAGTTCTTTGCAAAATTATTTTTTTTGAGGTAGCCGCAAGACCTTTAGCCTGCGAAAAAATCAATAAAAATCCAAAAAAAAACACGCAACCTAAAGGTTGCGGCTATCAGAAATTTTAAAAAAAACATAATTTTGCAAACTCTCATTTTATTATTATGCAAAAGCTTACGCGGGCTAAAGGTCCTGGGGTAACTCTAAATTCAAAATCTTTTGTGGGGTTT
>CAYTDX010000053.1:0-10423 GCA_964436655.1 uncultured Caldimicrobium sp. | reverse complement strand
AACTTGATGTTGCCAAGCTAAATATTGCCAGAACCGAAGCCAAAGCAAATCCTTTCTTCATGGCCCACCTCCTAAGTTGTTTTTTTATTTATTACTCGCAAAATTTATGCCTTTTTTAAAGGTTGTATTTTCGTGAATTTTAGAAATAAAACGACAAAAAGGTCTTCTCTTTTTGGCTTTTTTGACGAAAAAAATATCTCTTGAATGGAGGAAAAAATACTGTGGGAAAAAGGGGGCTACATCCTATATCTTCCTTTATAATAACTTACCTAAGGACGTACTTTTTGAACTAAATCGCTTAATAAACTGAAAAAACCCTTTCGAGTTCTTTGCAAAATTTTTTAGGTAGCCGCAAGACTTTTATTTTTTATGTTAAGGTGACTCTCTCTGCAAAGATTCTAATTTTTGCCAGTTTATTTCCCGGACCGCTTAAAGATTTAAGATCAGGTTATAGACAAACTCTCTTGACTTTTTCTCACCCTTTGTTATAAATATTATGAGTTCTTTGTAAAATTTTTTCTCGGTAGCCGCGGGCTTTAGCCCGCCTAAAAAACCCGTGCAAGCTAAAGCTTGCTGCTACCAGAAAACAAAATAGGATCAGGATTTTGCAAAGGTCTAGTTATTAATATGAAGCGGGTTAGAGTTCTGATCTCTGGAAGGGTTCAGGGGGTCTTTTTCAGGGCCTATACCAAGGAGGAGGCTGAAAGGCTTGGGCTAAAGGGATGGGTCAGAAATCTCCCTGATGGAAGGGTTGAGGCCCTCTTTGAGGGCAAGGAGGAAGCTATTGAGAAAATGCTCCGGTGGTGTCACCAGGGCTCCCCTGCCTCAGTGGTAACCAAGGTGGAGGTCTCTGAAGAGCCCTGGACAGGAGAATTTAAAGACTTTAAAATAAGGTATTAATTATGCTGGATACAGAACGCCTTTTGCTTGAATTCAAAGCCCTCTTAAGTATTGAAAGTCCCTCTACCAAAGAGGACAAACTTGCCTACTATCTTGCAGACCTCTTTGAAGCCCTGGGTTATCGGGTTTTTTTTGACAAATCCGGAGAGGCTACAGGCTCTAATGTGGGGAATCTTATCTTAAAAATCCCTGGTTCAGTCCAGGCTCCTCCTCTTTTACTTTGTGCCCACCTTGACACCGTTGGTCCCTGCGAAGGAGTTGAAGTAATTGAGGAGAATGGAATAATAAGAAGCAATGGGAAGACCATCCTGGGAGCTGATGACAAGGCAGGGATTGCCATTCTTGTAGAACTCCTCAGGGTCCTCAAAGAGAATCCCTTTCCTCACCCCCCTCTGGAAATCGTCTTTACCACAACCGAGGAGATAGGTCTTCTGGGTGCCAAGAATCTGGACTACAGACACATAGAATCTCGCTATGGCCTTGTTCTTGATTCTGAAAACCCGGAAGAGGTAATCCATGCCGCTCCCTCTTCATATCACTTTAATCTCAGGGTTTACGGGAAATCTGCCCATGCAGGCATTGAACCCGAGAAGGGGATAAATGCCATTAAGCTCCTTGCCCAGATAGTTGCCGGGCTCCCCTCAGGGCGCATTGATCATGAGACCACCATGAACATTGGAAAGATTAATGGTGGAGAATATGTAAATGTGGTGCCCCGACTGGCCTTTGTTGAGGGTGAGATGAGGAGCCACAGGGAAGAAAAACTTGAAGCCCTTATGAAAGAGTTGCGAAAGAATGTGGAAGAGGTTATTACCTCCTATCCTCACAGGATAGATAATCTCCCCTCCTTTAAGCTTGATTTCAATAGGGTCTTTAAGGCCTTTCAGATTCCGGAGGAAGAACCCCTTGTCAAGCTCATCAGGCAGGCTGGTGAAAGGATAGGGCTTGATATAAGGCTTAAGAAAAAAGAAGGCGGTTCAGATGCCAATGTCTTCAACGAAAGAGGCATCCAAACCCTCATTCTTGGAACAGGGATGCAAAAGGTTCACACAACAGAGGAGTTTATAAAGACCTCAGACCTCATCAGGTCAGCAAAACTTGTCTTTGAAGTGATCAAACTTGCTGGAGAAAATCCTCTCCCAGGGGCTTAATCTCCTTTTTCCCTCTTTGTGTGTAGAATGCGGAAAAGCCCTCTCTTGTGAGGAGGCCCTTTTTTGCAGGCTTTGTCTTCAGAAGTTACCCTTGGCTAAGGGCTATTGCCGAAGATGTGGAACCCTTCTCTCAGAAACTCTGATGGACTATTATCCTGAAGAGAAGCTGAATTACTGCTCAAGGTGTCTGAAAAAGCCTCCTCCCTATGACCGGGTCTATATTGCCTTTCTTTACAAAGATCCTATCAGAGACCTTCTTCATAAGGCCAAATTTGAGGAAAACTTTGTTATAGCCTATCAGTTGGGGAGGCTGATGAGGAGGGTATTAAGCCTTCCTGTAGATGAATACGATGGGGTCTATCCCATCCCACTTTCCATGAAGAGGCTTAAGGAAAGGGGTTATAATCAGAGTCTTATGATTCTCTGGGGCTACTTAGGAATAGGGCTTCCCTCAGCCGGGCTAAAGCGAATAAAACATAGCCAACCCCAGAGTCTCCTTGCAGGGAAGGAAAGGTTTGAGAATGTTAAAGGGGCCTTTGGGGTTGAGGAGAATTTTCAAAACAAGAAGGTTCTACTATTAGATGATGTGATGACAACAGGGGCCACTCTGACCGAGGCTGCCAAGGTCCTTAAAAAAGCTGGGGCCACAAGTGTTGACCTGCTACTTTTGGCCAGGGCCTGAAATTGAATCCACACCCACCTAAAATTTTATCTTGACATTTTTATCAACCTCTTTAAAATTCTTATAGGTCTTTACAAAGTTTAGGTAAAATATTTAAATCAACTTTACTACAGGAGGTGTTTTATGGTAGAGATAAAAAAAATCTTATTACCCGTTGATTTTTCAGAGGTTGCACCTGTAGTTGCTAAATGGGCTAAAGATTTTGCCAGACAGCTTAATGCCAAGATTATCCTTGCTTACATCCTTGAGGATTTAACTGCCTATGAAGGGATTTATGTGGATGTAAAGACCCTTACTGAGCTTGAAAATACCCTTTTTGAGGGTGCCAAAAAATCCATGGAAGACTTTCTTAAAGAATATTTTTCTGATTTTTCAGAGGTTGAGCCTGTAATTGAAAAGGGTGATGTTGTTGAGACTCTTATTGAAATCGCTAAAGAAAAAGGGGCTAATCTGATTGTTATGGGAACCCATGGAAGGAAGGGGCTTGACAAGATCCTCTTTGGAAGTGTGGCTGAGGGAGTGGTGAAAAACTCTCCTATTCCAGTGGTTACTATAAATCCCTATAGAGCTGGTTTACTCTCCATGGAGAAAGAGTAGATTTCTTTATATTACTTGAAACCTCAGAGCAGAGCAAGCTAAAGCTTGCAGCTACCAGAAAACGAAAAAATTTAAAAACCTATCGCAACCCCAAGGCCACGGCTAATAGAAATTTAAAAGAACTATAATTTTGCAAAGGTTTACTTTAATTTAGCCAGTTTTTCCTTGGCCTCTTTGGCCTCCTTTGTCCCAGGATAGAGCTGGATCACCTTTTTGTAAAGGATTTCAGCCGCCTTTTTGTCTTTAAGAGCAATAAAGGCCTCTGCCTGTCTGAGCATGGCCTTGGGTTTTAAGGGATTGGCACCTGGCATCTCTATGAGCTTTTGATATTCAAGGATGGCCTGCTCAAACTCCTTTTCTTTGAAATAGGTCTCCCCTATGTAAAAATGGGTCTGCCCTACCCATTTCCCCTTTGGGAATCTTTTTAGATATTCATTCCAGAGGTTTCTTGCCCCTTTGAGGTCTTCCTTTTCATAGAGGGCATAGGCCTGCTGATAAAGGTCTTCCTCTTTGGCAGGTTTTTGTTGGGAGGCAGTTTTATTATCCTGGGGGGGAGGGGTCTTTTGGGGGGAACTCTCTAAGGTCGCATTCTGCGTCTGATTAGATACTGGCATTGGTTGGGTCCTGTTAGAAGACAAAATCTCGGTCTGTTTTTTCTCAATCTCTTTAATCTTGAGTTCAAGGGTCTCAAGCCGGGTCAGAAGGTCTTCTAAGTTCTTTCTTTGAACCTTGCTATCTGCCTCTTTCTGAAACTGGGATTCTTCAAATCTTGCTTGAAGACTGGAGAGATCCCTTTTCGTTTCCTCTATATCTGAGAGCATCTTGGCCTGGGCATCCAGAAATCTTTGAGAAATCTCCTGGGTAAGCCTCTTTTCAAGATTATCCATACGGGCCTCTATCTCGGATATCCTCTTTTCAGAAACCTGGGCCTGGGTTTCAAGGTTTAGGACCTTTATTTTCAGGGTTGAGAACTCATCATCCTGCATGGCAGGGATACATCCGGAAAGGGCAAAGAGCATACTGATGAGAAGATAAAATTTTTTCATGATCGCCTCCTGCCTCTTATTTGCCTTTTTAAACAAATTTACCCTCTCTCAGGTAGCTGTCAACCTGAGGGGTTAGATCCTGAGGTATAGCCCCCTCCCTGAAGTCAATCTTATCCTCCGCAAGATATCTCAGGGTCCAGACGATAAGTGGAAGCTCTCTCTTAACACCCTCTTGCCGGATTTTAAGGAATAACCTATTTTTCTCTCCCTCTTTTTCTTTTAGGCCTTTGAGATGAAAGGGGATAAGAATCTTTTCTGCCTCTTCCCAGAGCGGAGTGAATTCAACGGTTCGGATAGAAAATCTCAGGTAGGTTAAAGGTGGTCCCTCATCAAGCTCAGCTGTTGCCCGGTGGATCATCACTCCGGTTTCACAGGCCCTGGCGCTTATAAGCTGCCAGATGACCTCCTGCCAGGTCCCCTTTGGCCCGCCTGGAAGGGCAGGATGTAGATTTAAAAGGGGCAGGGTCTCACAAAACTCTCTTGAGGCAACCCACATGTATCCGGCAAGCATCCCGAAATCAACCTCTTCTGGGAGTCTCCGTAGGATCTCCCGATGATACAGCTCTCTCCATCCCTCAAGATCCCCTTTTCTCAGCTCTGGCTCAAATCTCAAGGCTGAAAGGGTAATCACCGGTAAAGACATCTCCCTTTTAACAAGATCAATGAAGGTCCTGGTTATCTCAGCCTCATCAGGGTCTCTACTCACAAAGACATAAGCTATCCTGAGCCTCAAAAACCCCCTTTTGATTTCTTCATGGACAATCTTTAAGAGGTCAAGGGCTGCTTTATCCCTTGCGGTAGTAAACCAGCCAATCTTTTTCAAATCCCTCATAGAGATAACACCTCCTCAGAAGGTCCAAAACCCCAGGGCTTGGGGATAAAATGTTCAAAGTATGCGTAAAGGGCAAAGCGATCGGTCATCCCGGAAAGGTAATCTGCAATCAAGCGGGTCTCACCCTCCTCGGGAAAGAGCTCCTTTGCCTTCACTAAATACTCAATTCTTTCAAAATTTCTGGAATAGAACTCAAAAAGGGAATAAAGCACCCTTTTGGCCTTCTCAAATTCGGCCCTAACAAGTGGGGAAAAATAGACCCTTTCAAAGAGAAAGGTCCTTAGGGTCTCCAAAGCCTTAAGTTTTTTGGGTTCCATGGTAATTTTTTCAAGATCAGCCTCTTTGGTTGACCAGAGGATACTTTTTATCAGGGTATCAATTCTCTTGGCATGGCTCTCCCCGAGTTCTTTCAAAACCTCCTTGGGTAGATCTTCGGACTTAATTATGCCAGCTCTTACCGCATCGTCTATATCGTGATTCACATAGGCAATAACATCGGAGAATCTGACCACCTGCGCCTCTAAGGACACCTCTTCCTCTGAGTCAGGGGAAATAGGCCCTTTTCCTTTAGAGTGTTTGAGGATTCCCATCCTTACCTCGTAGGTAAGATTAAGGCCCCTTCCGTCTTTCTCAAGATAGTCAACCACCCTCAGGCTCTGTTCATAGTGCCTGAACCCTCCCTCCAGAATCTCGTTTAAAACCTCCTCCCCCGCATGCCCAAAGGGGGTATGGCCAAGGTCGTGTCCAAGGGCAATGGCCTCAGTCAAGGCAAGATTTAATCTCAGGGCTCCGGCAATGGTTCTTGCAATCTGGGCTACCTCAAGGGTGTGCGTAAGCCTGGTTCTGTAGTGATCACCCTTGGGGGCAAGAAAGACCTGGGTCTTGTGTTTGAGGCGCCTGAAGGCCTTGGAGTGAATTATCCTATCTCTATCCCTTTCAAAGGCGGTCCTGACCTCACATTCGGGTTCAGGCACTCTCCTTCCCCGGGAAAATCTCGTCTTTGTTGCCCTGGGAGAGAGAGTATCTAATTCCTCTCTCTCCTTTTCCTCTCTCAAGTTAAGACCGGACATCCTCCACCCTGATCTCAAGCCTCTGGGAAAAGTTGTTTATAAAGGGCGTCCCCACAATCAGTCTTATATCTTTCTGAGTTATGTTATTAAAGTAAAGGGCATACATCTCCTTTGGACCATCCTTTAAAAGATACTTAGTGTGTTTCTCTTTGAGAACGGTCACCTCTTTTACCTCAAAGTCTTTGAGAAGGAGTAGAGGTGGTTCATGGGACATCCCGTAGGGGGGTAGGGCCTGAAAGGCAAGCAGATTATCCTCAAGGAGGAGCTCTGATATCCTTGTCTCTCCATCCACATAGCGATAGTTTGTTTCCTTAGACCCAAAGGATAGCTTTTGCAGGAGATCCTTCAGTTTCGGCAGGTTCTCTCTGGGAATCTGAAAACCAAAGGCCCTTTTATGTCCTCCAAGCTCTGTGAAGAGCCTCCGAAGAGGCAGGAGGGCCCCTAAGAGATCTACATCTTCAGGGGACCTGCCTGAGCCGAAACCTACTCCGTTTTCAAGGCTTATGATGAGGGCAGGTTTTCCCAGCTTATTTTTGACCCGATTGGCAAGGAGCCCGAGAAGGCCCTTGGGAATATTTTCAAAGATCCCCATAAAAATCGGACTATCCCCTTCATCTACAAAGCCCTTTTCCACAGCCTCCCAGAGAGAGAGCTCAAGGTTTTGCCTCTCTGCATGGAGCTCCTGTAAACCCTGCAGGTAATGACCGAGGTTCCCCTCTTTTCCAGCCCTCAGAAATTCAAAGAAGAGCTCAGGCCTACCCATCCTCCCACAGGCATTAATTCTTGGAATAACCTTGAAGTGAAGGTCTTCCTCAGAAAGGGGAAAACGAAGGCCTAAGTGATCAAAAAGGGCCTTTAAAGAGGGATGAGCAGGTTCCTTGAGATCCCGAAACCCGAAATAGGTAATAAGACGATTCTCCCCTGCAAGAGGCACCATATCAGCCAGAGTAGCCAGAGTAACGAGTTCAAGATATCTTCTGAGTTGCGGGGGAGGACCCTTTGCGAAAAACCCCTCAGCATGAAGATAACTTCTCAGGGCCCGCAGGAGAGTAAAGACCACTCCTGCACCGCAGAGGTGATAAAAAGGCGAATCTGGAGGAGTAAGCTTTCCGGAGACAACGATGCAATCGGGTTTTCGCAGGACCTCGTGATGATCTGTCACAATCACATCCAGCCCTAAGGCCTTAGCCTCTTCAATGGTCTCAACCGCCGAAATCCCAACATCAACAGTTATGAGAAGACTTACCCTCTTCTCCTTAAAAAGGGGCAGAAACTTTCCGTGAAAACCATAGCCCTCAGAATTTTTGTCCGGAAGGAGAACTACAGGCTCCTTTTCCGAGATCTCACTTATAAAATCAAAGAGTATGAAGCTTCCAATGATGCCATCGGCATCTGAGTCCCCATAGATTCCAATAGCCTCTCCTTTTTTAAGGGCCCTTGCAATTCTCTTAACTGCGAGATTCATCTCAGGTATTTCAAAGGGGTCAGCAAAGTCAGCTATCTGGGGAAAGAGAAAGGTGTAGGCAGACCTTACCTCTTGAAAGCCCTTATTGATTAGAATCTGTGAAATCAGGGGAGTAAAGGCCCCTTCTTTAAGAAAGCTATAAAGCAAATCCCTGGAAGGTAGTCTCTGGACCCAGAGTCTTGAATCCCTCATGTGATTTTCTATTCTAACATATTGCAAAAAAAAGGAAATATGTTAAAAAACCCGTAAAGTCAAATTATAAATATTGAAAATTAACAATTTGAAGAAAAATGTCTGAGGCAAAAGGGGGCTTCTTTGGAGAATAAAGTTCCAATAAGAGTGGTTGTAACAGGAGGGGCTGGCTATATCGGTTCTCATGTAGTTAAGGCTTTGGTTAAGAGCGGGGCTGAGGTCTTAATCCTTGATAATCTCAGCACTACATCCGGTCAGAATCTAAGGTATGGAAAATTTGAAAAAATGGATCTGGGGGATGAGGAGAGGCTATGTCAGCTCTTGAGCACCTTTAGACCCCAGGCAGTTATGCATTTTGCAGCTTACATTGTCGTGCCAGAGAGTGTGGAAAGACCTCTTAAGTATTATTATAACAATGTGGGGAACACCCTGAGGCTTCTTTCTGCTATGCAGAGGACGGGGGTGAAAAACTTCATCTTTTCCTCATCCGCAGCTGTTTATGGAATCCCTTTGGAGGTGCCCGTTAAGGAAGATGCCCCGCTGAATCCCATAAGCCCCTATGGTGAAAGCAAGGCCATGGTTGAGAAAATCCTCCGGGATATGGCAAGGGCTGGTGAGATCAACTACATCTCTTTGAGATATTTTAATGTGGCCGGGGCTGACCCTGAGGGTGAACTGGGCCCTTCCTACCATCAGCCTACCCATCTCATCTTAAGGGCCCTAAAGACAGCTAAGGGGGAGCTTCCCTTTCTTGAAATATACGGGACCGATTATCCAACCCCTGATGGCACCTGTATCCGGGACTACATCCATGTTGTGGACCTTGCTAAGGCCCATCTTCTGGCCTTGGAGTATCTTCTTGCCCGGGGTGAGTCCTTAGTTTTGAACTGCGGATACGGTCAAGGGCACTCTGTAAGAGAGGTGGTAACCACCGCTAAGAGGGTAACGGGGATAGATTTTGAGGCCAAAGAGTCAGAGAGAAGACCAGGGGATCCCCCCATTCTTGTGGCAGACAACACCAAAATCCGAGAGATCCTGAAATTTCAGCCTGAATATGATGACCTTGAGATAATTATAAGACACACCTGGGCCTGGGAACTGAAAAAGAAATAGGAGGTAGCCTATGGAGAAGGTGAAGATTGCCGTTATAGGTGCAGGTCCGGCTGGGATTGCCTGCGGAATTGAGGCCAAGGAAGCTGGCCTTGAGCCGGTTGTGATTCTTGAAAAGGCGCCTCATGTCTGTGATACCGTTGAGAGGCTCTTTAGACCCGGCAAGAGGGTGGATGCGGTCTATCGGGGAGTGGAGGTTGAACCCCTTGGTATCTGCCGTTTTGAAACCGAGAGCAAGGAGGCCTTTCTTGAAAGGATTAAGGGTTGGTTAGAAAGGTATAAACTTAACATCCACTTGAATAGTGAGGTAAATTACATCAAAAAGACCCCAGAAGGTTATGAGGTAACTGTCAAAGGGGAGCCTAAGTTTTTAGCTGAATTTGTGATCATTGCTATAGGGATCTTTGGTCAGCCCAAAAAACCGGATTATCCCATTCCTAAGGAGGTGAAGGACAGGGTCTTTTTTGAGCCCCCTAATATTTGTCCCTCTGGAGGTAAGGTCCTTGTAGTAGGTGGAGGGGACACGGCAGCTGAGGTTGCCTCCTTTCTTTGTCCCAAATGTGAGGTCTATCTTTCCTACAGGAGACCTCAGTTTTTCCGTATCAATCCTGTAAACCTCAAGATTCTTGAGGAAAAAGTGGCAGAGGGTAAGGTTAAGCTCCTTCTGGGGACAGACATAGAGAAGGTCACTGCTGAGGATGGAAAGGTCAAGGTCCATTATAAAGATGGAAAAACTGATACCTATGATTATGTGTATTACTGCCTTGGGGGGAGCACTCCCAAGGGTTTTTTAAAATACATTGGAGTTGACTTTGACCTTGAGGACAGACCCGTGCTGGATGAATTCTATGAGACCAATCTGCCAGGGGTATTTCTGGCTGGAGACATAGGGGTTACCAAGGGAAGTATTCAACTTGCATTTAATACAGCCCATATTATAATTAAGCGGATTAAAGAAAAACATTCAAGATAAAAAATGAATCCCCAAAGGGAGACCTGGGCCTCTAAAGTTGGGCTTATTTTAGCTGCAGCTGGAAATGCTGTAGGTCTTGGGAATCTTCTTCGTTTTCCCTCAAAGGCTGCCCTTTACGGGGGTGGCGCCTTCATGGTTCCCTATTTTATTTCTCTTCTTTTGCTTGGTCTTCCTGTTATGCTCCTTGAATGGGTTATAGGAAGATATGCGGGAAAGCGGGGCCATGGTTCCATGACAGGTATTATAGGGCTCTTTTTCAATCATGCTGCCTGGGCAAGGGCCCTTGGATCCATAGGAGTGGCTGTTCCTATTCTAATAGTTATGTATTACATCTGGATTGAATCCTGGACCCTTGGGTTTGCCTTTTTATCTCTTTTTGGAAAAATGCCT
Source organism: uncultured Caldimicrobium sp. (assembly GCA_964436655.1). GTDB lineage: Bacteria > Desulfobacterota > Thermodesulfobacteria > Thermodesulfobacteriales > Thermodesulfobacteriaceae > Caldimicrobium. The sequence continues at coordinate 15 of CAYTDX010000053.1, read as the reverse complement.
GAGCCGGTTTTAACA
>CAYTDX010000052.1:0-10533 GCA_964436655.1 uncultured Caldimicrobium sp. | reverse complement strand
TAAGATGTATGCAGATTATTACCTTACCCTCCCAACCCATTTTGCGAGCTAAAGGTGGATAGCTTATATTCTTTTGAACAATTGAAGAGATAATAGAAAGTTTTTCTTTTATGTACATTTCTTGAGATTGCTCCTTGTTTAAACTTCCTATAGATTCCTTTTTAACATCCTTTGAAGCTATGGCTTCCTTGTCTTTACTTTGATTTCCAGTAGCTTGGTTTATAGCTTTTTGATGTGTATCTTGACCGATTTTTGCTTCATCTATTTGAGAAGTTTTTTGACTCACTTCCTGTGCTTGCGATGGTGCTAAGGAAGGATCTTCTTTTATACTATTGGTTGTGTGGCTACTTTCCTGTTTAACAGGTGTGGTCTTATAGCTCTTAATGTTTTTCTCTTGTCTTATAACTTGCTTTTCCTGTGTCTGCTTTTCCATTTTAAAATAGTCAAGGCTAAAGTCTATTTCTACAATCCTCTTTTGTTCCATATGTATGCTTGTTAAGAATAAAAGAAAAAGCAAAAGGAAAGAATGAAGAAAAAGAGAAAGGCCGTAGGCTTTTAGCTTTATATCAATGCGACCCATGGCTGTGAGCTGGAAAGAAAAGGGTGGCTAAAATTGTAAAGAGGGAAATAAGTATGTAAAAAACAGGAAGAGCGGAAGCCATGATAAAGACAAGGGCTTTCCTTTCCTTTGTTAAAAGCTCAACCCTTTTCCATAGTATATGGAGGCTCCAAAAACCGGCTATAAAGGGAAAGATTTTGAAGACGTGCAGCCAAGGCTCTCCTCTTTTTGCCAAAGGCTCTGCGCTTATACCCAACTCAAAAGCCTGAGAAAAACCATTCACAATATTATGATAATACTCTATAAAGAAGAACTCAAGCGCATGAGAAAGACTGCCTACTATCATAAGAGGAGCAAAGGCATAGCCAAGAGTTGTAAAAACTTGCCAAAAGTCTTTGTCTAGAATCTTTGTCACCAATTTAAAGCTAACATAAACTATGGAAAGCACTAGGACCAAAGCCATAAGCATGGCTATAAAGCCTGTCATATCCACAAATTTTGGCAATCCTAGGGCCTTTTGAATATATCTTCCCACAATCACCCAAGGCATGTATTCGCTTAGGCTACTGCGCGAAAGCCCATGGTGAAACCTCATGGTAAAGGTTATGACTGCAACAAGAAGAACATAAACCATGATCTCTATGACCTTTGGGTTTCTTATCTGTTCGTAGAGTGAATAGCCCCATCTTTTGAGGTCAAACCTTACCGCCTGGCAGGCATGGGCGCATTCCATACAAAGTGTGCAACCAAACATGCTCTTTTTCTCTTCAAACTTGGAAGGGTTTAGTTCATAGGGACAGGCAAGGGCGCATTCTGGCTTTTTACAGCCTTTGCACTCTTCTTTGTAGGTGGAAAGCCATGTAAAGGAAGTCCTTGAAAAGGTGGTGTTTACAGAACCTATGGGACATATGTATTTACAGTAAGCCATACCTCTAAAGAGGAAAAAGAAAAGCATGGAAAGGAGGGTAAAGAAGAGGAAGAAGCCCGCTGTGGCAAGGGGGTGTCTGAGAAATCCCGGAAAGGTGTATAAGACAAACCAGTAGGCTATTATGTTGGAGCCTATAAGGCCTATGTAAGGGTTGGCAAGCCACTTGGGTGGCCTAAGCCTTAAGCCAGATCTGGTTATATGCCTTCCTAAGAACCCATGGGGGCAGACCATGCAGAAGACATTTCCAAGAGTGGGAAGGCTTATAACCATAAAGAAGGGCCAGAAGATGGACCAAAAGACTGCCTTGGTAAAGATGTTATCCTTGGTAGGGTTTATAAAGCCGTAGGCTATGGCATATAGGAGAAGGAAGAGGGTAAAGAGTCTGTAAAAGGTTAACATGTATCTGTTTTTGAAAAGAAAGGAAAGGATGGGCATGCCAAAGATGTCTGTACTGGCTCTTTGTTTTATAAATGCAAGCACTCTCATGGCTCAGCCTCCTAAAAGCTGTAAGTTAGCCTTACAAGGAAGGTCCTCGGTGGTGCTGGAGTGTATCTCTTTACACCGCTTGCGTCCTTTGTGACCTCATTGGCATACCTTTTGTCAAAGAGATTGCTGACCATAAGGGCAAGGTCTAAGTTTTTCTTCTCATATCCTATTGTGGCGCTGGTTAAAAACTCATAGCCTTTATATTTTTCGCTGTTGGCATTGTCTATATAGTACTCTCCCCATGTATCAGACTGTACCAAAAACCTAAAACCTGAAGGGTGCTTGTAGGAAACAAACACCGAATACTGATGCATAGGTATGTAAGGTAGTCTATTTCCATTCCTGCTTACATTCACGCTTTGATTTCCTATCCTTACTACCTCAGAAAACTCCTTAAACTTGTAATCCGAATAGGCATAAGAGAGTCCAAAGTTAAGATTTTTAAATACTTCGTAGGATGCGGAAATTTCAAGGCCCTTCTTTTCTGTCTTGCCAGCGTTTGTAAACTGCGTATACCCATCGGGTTGTATAACCCTTACCACCTCATCTTTAACATCCATCAAGTAAAGTGCTGTATCTAAGGAAAGCTTTTTGTGCCTTATCTTAAAGCCTGTCTCATAGTTTATAACCTTTGTAAGCCTTAGGTTTGGGTTGGAAGAAAGCTCACTGCTGGAAGGTGTGTTCGCCCCCGTTGCTACCGTTGCATAGAGGTTTATCCAAGGCGCAAGCCTATAAAGCAGGCCTACCCTTGGGCTTACTACCGTGTAGGTCTTTTCTCTCTTATAGGAGAAGCAGTTTTCTATCTGTGAATTGGGACAGGAAACATAGTTGCCGGCAGAAAAGGAATAGTCTCCCCACTTATACCCGCTTATATCAAACTTGACCCTATCCGCCCTTACACCTACGTCAAGTATCCATCTGTCCCTTTGGAAAGACTCCTGAAGAAATACACCCATAAGGGTAGTTTTTTGATTCTGTCTTTCCAGCAGATCCCCTTTGTTATCCGAAAGGGTGCTAACTATCCTACCGCTTACAACCCTAACATCCTTGTACTTGAAGTAATCTGTATCTTGGTCATCATGTCTTATTGTGATGCCTCCGGTACGCATGCCAAGGCTATGTCTGTAGTTTGCCTGAAGGTCAAAGCCGTATATCCAGGTGTTTGCATCGTTTATCCTACCAGTTACAGGGTGGTAGTGTTGCCAATGGTTTAAGTAAACCAAGGGTATGAGCTCAAAGCTTCCTATGTTCTTTGTAAGCTTTGAACTTAGGAAAAAGATCTCCGAATATCTTCCCATGTGTTTCCAGGGATCTGCCGTTTGAGGCGCCCTCCCACTGCTTAAAAACTGGGACCACTGGTCTATGTTCCTTTTGGGGTCTACCACAAGGGACCCAGGAAGTTGCAAGCTTGCCTTTGTATAGCTTATATAGTTCTCCCATGCGTTCCCATTTTCAAAGAGGTAAGAAGGCTGTAAGGTTATTTGGTTGGTCCAAAATTTGTTCCAAGGCCTCCAAGAGTTATCTGTCTGCCTCCTGCTTGCATTAAAGCCAAGGTAAAAGCCCTTTCCTAAAGGAGTGGAATAGTAAAGGTTATGGTTTTGAGAGCTAAAATCGCCAAAGCCAAGCTTTATAAAACCACCCTTTCTTTCAAAGGGGCTTCTTGTTATAACGTTTATCACACCACCGGCGGAGTTCACTCCCCATAGGGTAGAGTTAGGCCCTTTTACCACCTCAATTCTCTCTATCAAGGATGTGTCAACAAAGTCAAGCCTTGTAAGGCTGTCTGGATCTGTTATTGGAACGCCGTTTAAAAGCACCATTATTTCCCTAATTCCATAAGGAGCCTTAAGCCCCGCACCCCTTATTATCAGTCTAGTATCATAGCCTTGATTCCTTGAGCTTATGTTAACCCCTGGAGTTCCGGAAAGGGCGTCCTGCAAATTAAACATGGGCCTTTGGCCTATCCTCTCCTTGCCCACCACAGCTATACTTGCGGGCACATCCTTTGTTTCCCTTTCCGTTCTTGTGGCTGTAACACTGACCTCTGGAAGTTCTTCTGCAAAGGTTAAGCCAAAGAGAGCAATAAATACGAGCTTTAGCCTGCCCACCATAGCCACACCTCCTTCGATAATTCAAAGTTATTATATCATAAATTTAAGTCAATATTCACGACAAAATAACGCTTAATATTTGTAGGATGAAAATAAATTCAATGTGAGAAAAGTCATGTATCAAGCACCTGTTTGATGAACTATAAAAATTCTGAGCACACTCCTAACTTAGGCAAATTGAAGGATTGATATATTACTTAAGGGAATCAAAGTTTTTTTTGACAGCTGATGGTGATGATACAAGCACCTTATTGGCACCTTACAATCCAGGTGGCCACCTGCTAAAAATTCTACTGTAACAGCCTGCCTTATTTCCAAGCTATATGTTGTGTACCTAAAAGCTCGAAAAAACATAGAGTGCACAATAGTGGCATGGGCTCAATAATTATTCGCTTCTTTCAGTTCTTATTACAACTTTTTCTAACCTATACCTTTTAAATAGGTCAAGAAGATTTACCAAGGATTGTACCTTGGCTTCTCTGTCAGCTGATAGGCTTATCCTTGTGGAAGGGCTAAGACTTTTTAAAATAGTCTCAAGTTCTTGCAAGCTTACCTTTTTCCTCTCAAAGAATATATCACCCTCTTTTGTAAGGATTATCTCAAGACTTTTTAGAACTTCTTCCCTTCCTTCTTTAGACTTGGGTAGATTTACTGGTATGGCACCCTGCACCATAAAGCTTGCGGTTATAAGCACTATGGTAAGAAGCACAAGCAGTATATCCACAAAGGGTATAACATTTATGGAGCTAAACTCTTTATCCTCCATTTTCCATCTCCCAAAGGCTTATCTTCTCTTTGACCTTTCTTAGAAGATAGTTGTAAAGTACAGAGGAAGGAATGGCTACTAAAAGCCCCAAAGCGGTAGCCTTGAGAGCCAAGGCAAGGCCCACCATAACCTTTTTTGTATCCACCAAGCCCTCCTGTCCAATGGTGTAAAAGGTAAGCATTATACCAAGCACCGTTCCCAAAAGCCCAATGTATGGAGCGTTAGAGGCCACAGAGGCTATTATAAAAAGCCCTTTTGTCAGGTCTATTTCAATTTCCTGCTTGCTTTTATAGACTTTGAGGTTTACCCTTTTCAAATACATATACCTTTCAATGGCCACACCAACAGTGAGAAAGCTCAAAAATAACAAAATACCAATAACTCCGTAGTCTACGGAGAATTTTATCCAGTCCATGGTGTTAATTTTAATATGAAATTATGAGATTTTCAACGGAAATCCTATTTTACGTAAACAGCTTCCACTCTTGCAGTTTGTTGATTAGGGCTAGCCGCCCCTGCAGGAAAGCGAGATATGGACACAATTTTGAACACACCCCCTTTTAAAGAAGCTGCTACTGTTACTGGATCCCTTGATGTCCCGCTTATCTCTTGGCCCTCAATGGCTTGAGGGTCAGATATCCTACATAAAGTTACTTCTGTTCTTCCGATTTCATTCCGCCCTGCGATTTTAAAGTCTAAGAATAATTGTTGGCAAATTTGGTTTTGGAGGATATTAGTCATAGATGCTGCATACCTTGCTCCAGCAGAAGCTGCTTCCCTCACAGATGTAAATGTCCTTATTTCTTCTGTTGATTTAAAAAGCCTATTTACTGCTACATACAACCCAGTTATGAATGCACCTATGAATAATGCAAATATAAGTGCATTTACAAGAGTAATACCCAGACTTCTCCTTAGTGTAAGTTTGGCATAAATATGTCCATCTCTATTTTGCCCCATTTTCTAGTCCTCCATGTGTTTTGTATATTTTGATTCAATTGCGTTAGTCTTTCACCTCCACAAGCATCTGTGTATTCTGGTTCTGTATTGGTACCTGTAGCAGGCGCAGACTCTGAAAGTTGAACCATCATACACATCCTAATACCCCTAAGCTGGTCATACTGACAAGGAGCATCGTAAGCTTCTATTTCATTATTTTGGTTTACGCAAAGATACCTAAACCTAAGGTGGGCTACGCATTGTATTATTTCTGCTGGTTGCCCATTCATATCAAGCATAAGCCTTTGTGTACCGTTTAAACAACTTGGTGATATATTATTTGCATCAATGTAAACTCTTAAAACTGACGGATCACCCCTAAAAGCCAAGCAATTTCTTGTACAATTTAAGGACTTATCTAACATAGATATTCTAATTGGGTAACTGTTCTCATTTGCATCACAATTTCTTAATGTGTTGAAGGATATAGGAGATATATCGTTTGCACCTTCACTTAGTTTAAAATTACCACCACTATCTATATATCCCCAACAACCAGCAGATACATCTTGAGATGCCAATCTTGTGAGCAGTTCTAAAACCTGATTGCCTGAACCTAAATTTATTACATTACCGTTTCCGTAATTTAATCTGTTGTTCTCTATTCCAAAGCCAGCGGAGGAAAGTAGCTTTGCCAAGTTATCCATAACAAAGTTTAACTGAGCTTCGTTTTTCATAATAGTGCTTCTTTCAGCTACATTACCTATCAAACTTCTATAGAGCGCTATTAAACCTCCAGCCAGTATGAGGCTCAGGACCATTACAACTATAAGTTCAACTAATGTAATACCTCTATCTTTCTTCATGGCTAATCCTGCCTCTCCTTAAATACTATTTTTGTAACAGCCCTGTAATTTTTGTCTATTGGGTCAAAATACCAAGCTATTATACCTATTGCTTTTCCAAGCTGGTTTGTTGGAACTCTCAAATCAAAGTAGTTTATGACAGTCATACCTACATACACCTTATTGCCCGGTGCGGAGGACCAAGAAATACCCTCTCTTCTACTTACCTCATAGGTGCATTTTAGTCCTCCAAGACAATCTTTATCAACTCTAAAGTTCAAAGATCCGTCCCAGCTTGTCCATCCACTTCCTATCCTACAATTTGTTCTACAATTACCTAGTCTACAGGCGCAATCATCTGATCCTTGTCCCCAATCCGGTAGAAATCTAAGATATCCAGCTAAATACCACGATGGATAGTTAAACTTTTTATCATTATCACCACAGTTCTGTTCCCCTTGTTTACAGTTGTTATTTCCATGGTATGGGTCTATTAATGCAATTATGCCATCTTCATCTGAGTCGTAAACTTTTGAGCCAAGTGGTGTATAGTTTGGATCCATAAATGCGCAATAATAACAATTTTGATCAGTTTGAGGATTGCATGTGGGGGGGTCTTGCCCTGAGTTTATTGTCCAACCTTTCCACTTCTTGGGTTCTATACTACAAAAGGCCCTATTGTATGCACAATCATAACAATAAAGAGCGTTGCCTCCTGCTCCATTTGGATCTTCACTGTTTTCGCCAGGGCTTATTATCCAACTATTGTACGGGAGAGATTCTATAAATGATGCCCAGCTCTCAACAGCTTGTATCGCAGTTTGTCGTGCCTTTATTCTCATATCATACCTTATAAGCTCTATAACACCTCTTGCCAAAGCCACACCCAGGAATAGAATAATCACCATAGCTATTAGAAGTTCCACAAGAGAAAAGCCTTTTTCATAGTTTAATCTTGTGGGCATGTTTGAGCCTCCACTACTCTTATCCTTCCATATCGGTTAATACAAATCGACCTTGTTATATTTAGAGGTTGTGAATGCAAGACTACTCTATCGGCTCCAATACCACAGGAAGCATTTCTTGGATAGCCCATTCTATCAAATATTATCACCGTATCTCTGTTTGAGATCACGCCTTCGGGAAGATTAAAGGTTTCTATGTTGTTTCTGTTGGCACAATTATTATCTACTCTAAACCTTATTATTTGATTGGATCCATTACTAAACTCCAAACCCAGCATGAAATCCCTACTACTGGACATTCTCCTTGTTTCTTCTAGGTACTGGATAACAGAGTTAACAGCTTCTCTTAACCTGGCTTCGTTTCTTTGATTTATAAGATACCTAACAGACAATCCCATAAGTATGGATATGATAGCAAGCACTACAGCAACCTCTATTAGTGTATAACCCTTTACTTTTCCACCCATAACACGAACCTTCCTTGTCTTTTAGCTTGAAATTGAATATTTATTAAAGCTCCAAGGCTTGTTTGCCCTATTATCCTGTCTCCGTATGGAGTTGACACGTACCTAAATACCTCTCCTAAAGGTGGTGATCCATAACCAACAAACACAGAATATTTAAGCTTATTGCTCTCTGCATTGCCTGGCATGACTAATGGAGGATTGGCAAGTGGTAAACCTGTTTCGTAGTTTAGAGCTGCTACATAAGTTTCACCTATTGGAGTACATACATCTTGGCTAGGTTTAAAGTAGGCGCTTAAAACAATACCAAAAGCAACCAAGGGTCTTGAATGAGATAAAGCCGGAGGCTCAAGCTTATAATACCAACCTATTTTACCATCCTGCAACCTGCATTGGTCCACTTGTGAGTTTGTAGATATTACTGCATCTTTCTGTGTGCAGCCACTCTGATTGCATGTACAAACTTTTTTAATTTGCGATGAGGTGAAGTTTAAAACGCTTATATCACAATTGGCGTAGCCGTTCACATTGTTTGCATCTGCAAAATTGTTTTTTGACAATATGATTGAACATGTGCTATCAAAATACTTTCCTACGGGATTCCAACATGGATCTTTGAAACCTATTAAGTAGTTATCATATGGAATTTGACTATGATTCACCGAGAGGTACAAGCCAGTGTTAACATAAACCCATAGATTTTGGCTCTTATCCTTTGTAGCGGAAACAGCGGCAAAAACAGGAGGTGTGTGATTGCTTGTTTTGAAAGAGTCTAAATCAAGAACCTTCTTTATATCGCTTATAGTAATTTCATCAGGCTTCTTATATGTGTTTTCACCTATTTTGAGAGCTATTCTAAATAGACCGCCCCAACTGCTGCCGTTTGACTTGTATCCATACATACCAAAGTAAACTACGTCATCTTGATAATCGCTGTCCACATCAAACTCTATGAGGTCACCTACTGCAGCTTTTGTGTTTGCTGGGAGTAAAGAACTTAGGTCTATTCTTTTGAGTATTTGTCCGTTAACAGGGTTTATTATGTAAAGTTTCGGATTGGACAAGAACTTATCATAGGAGTCTGCATTTGGATCTGTGGGGCCTGAACCCGTTATAAGGTACCAGTATCCATTTTTGTTTCTATCTCCAATCCTAACCCTTGCAGGGTAGGCTGTAGTTAAAGCACCATCATCTAAGGTGATTTCCCACATTACTTTAGGTTGTTGACCATTTGCCATATAATTGGTTATGTCTATAAGCATCATTGAAGAGGATGCGATTATGTTTCCATTATTATCTGCAAGCTTTTTACCGCCTAGGCCCATAGGAACAAAGAGATATGTTCTCCAGCTGTTGGCAGTCTTACTTCCGTTTGGATCATACCCTGGATAAAAGGTAGCATCAAAGGCATCAAGCCTGTAATCTAGAATTGGTATGTATCCACTGCTGGAGCAGTAGTTTTTGTGCCCATACCATAGCATATATGGCAAAGCATTTTTTGGAATGAGAGCGTATTCTTCAATTTCTACTTGGTCTTGATTTTCTGTGTCTGGGTTGTTTGTTATTTTCACTGGTTGCCAGGAGTTACCGGTTTCTTTTAAAGATCCTATCCTAAAGAAATGTATGATACCTTGATTGGTGCTTACAAAGGATATGGACCTTCTTTTCTTATAACCGCCAGGTTGGCCACTTTGAGGTCCATTAACTAACTCTTCATATGACTCATCCTTGTAGGTAATCAAATATTTCCTGATAAGTGGTTCATTACCAGCCACAGTAGGTGTTGAATACACTATAGGACCGAGCTTCCAAGGTGTGTTAGAATTCGGTGAATATCCTGGGCACAGTTCTGAAACATCAAGCCTTCTTGTTCTAAGTACGTATTCTGGATAATTTCCGCTGTAGTCTTGCCCCCTATGGTATTCTATTACATATCCACACTGCTGACTTGTTAAGCTTGGGTCTATACTTGTCCATCCATTGAGACATCCTTGGTTAGATAGAAAACTCCTTTCTTGGAGCGTTCCATTGTTGTCTATCAAATAGAATATATTTCTGTCATCTTTGCTTGTTATTGCAAGCTTACAATCAAAGTACAATGTGGGTATGACTTCAAACATATTTTTTATCTGGGCGTTGGTACATGCGGACTGATTTTCATCGGGGTCTCCTTCAAACAATGCTGCTTTTAGATTATTATTATCACCAAAGAAGAACCTGAATATCTTATCAACCACGTTTCCAAAGATTGTTAATACTCTATCTTGATCACTATCTTCTCTGAAATTCCCTACGCTATCTACCCAGAAAGCTCTAAACATGCCAATCCATTTTATTCTTGAACCTTCTTTTGTGGTGTATTCTGGGTAAAATCCTGGTTGAATAACCACTGCAGAACTCTGATATTTAGAAGACAGTGTGGCCACAGTAGAACCGGAGGAAGCTCTTTTGAGAATATCTGCAAAGGCGG
>CAYTDX010000051.1:0-10547 GCA_964436655.1 uncultured Caldimicrobium sp. | reverse complement strand
GGGCGGATAGCTCAGGGGGAGAGCATCGGCCTTACAAGCCGGGGGTCAGAGGTTCAAATCCTCTTCCGCCCATTTATTTAATTTTGTGCCCCTGTAGCTCAGCAGGATAGAGCGTGAGATTCCTAATCTCAAGGTCGCAGGTTCGAATCCTGCCGGGGGCGCATTCCCTCTAACCTTTTCAAAGAATCAAAACCCAGGGCAAACAAAAGTGTAAGATAAAAAAACGAAAATGTCGCTATCATACTACGCTATCCCCTTAGAAAGCCTGATAATTCAAGGCCTGTTTTTTTGTCTAATTGGCATGTTTTTTGTATCTACATAAAGAGGACTTGACTTTTTGAAAGAGTTTATTAATAATAAAAAAAACTCAGAGGAGGTGGAGCCATGAAGAAGTTTGTAGCTCTTTTAGTGGGAGGTGTTTTTGCAGTTTCAGCTACATCCGTTTTTGCAGTTGAAACCTGTGTAAAGTGTCACAAGACCATGGATAAGGTGGCTGAAAACATTAAGAAGAGCGGGGCCAAAAGCGCCGATGAACTGGTTGACTTTTTAAGAAACAAGTCCGCCAAGAAGGCCCTTCACAAGTCCGTAAAGGATGAGGACATCAAGAAGGCCTTTGCTGAAGCAGGTAAGAAATAAAAAAAGGAGGTGTGCTATGAAGAAGTTAGTGGCTCTTTTAGCTGGTGTAACCTTCATTTTTGGTGTGGCTGGAATGGGTTTAGCCGCTGAAAAGAAGGACGCAAAGAAAGATAATGCAACCAGCAACGCAACCAAGAAGGAAGCACCCAAAAAGAAAAAAGTTGAAGGCTGCTAAACCTTGGAAGGGGGGCTTAATGCCCCCCTTTTCGCTTGGGTTTGACCTTTGATTTTTTAAGACCTGAATTTTTGAAATCTTTCTAAGATCGTATTAAGATATTGTCTTTTGAGACCTTTGCAAAATTATAGTTCTTTTTAGGTTTCTGGTAGCCGCAACAGGCATCTCTCACCGAGGGAGAAGGTCTTACCTTTATTCTCAGCCCTTTTTCACCAAGTTAGAGGCAGTGCAAAAAATACCCTTAGAAATTTCCAGATATCTGTTTTCAAACTATACATTGGTGTTAAAATAACCCTTGGAATAGATCTTGAATAAAGGAGGTGCCTATGAAAGTCTATTATGAAGGAGATGCGGATCTGTCAATTCTTAAGGACAAGGTTATTGCTGTCATTGGTTATGGGAGTCAGGGACATGCCCATGCCCTTAATCTGAGAGACTCGGGTCTAAAGGTTATCGTGGGCCTCAAACCTGGTGGACCCAGCTGGGAGAGGGCCCAAAGGGATGGTTTTGAACCCTTACTTCCCAAGGAGGCCTGCAGTAAAGCCGATCTGATCATGATCCTTGTTCCTGACCAGACTCAACCTGCCCTTTACAGGGAATGCATTGAGCCTGTTTTAAAGCCTGGAAAGATGCTTCTTTTTGCCCATGGTTTTAACATCCACTTTGGACAGATTGTCCCACCTCAGGAGGTTGATGTGGCTATGGTTGCACCCAAGGGTCCTGGACATCTCGTGAGAAGAGAGTTTGAGCGGGGAGCAGGGGTGCCCTGTCTGGTAGCCATTCATCAGGATGCCACTGGTTCGGCTCTTTCCCGTGCTCTGGCTTATGCCAAGGGGATTGGAGGGGCCAGGGCTGGAATAATTGAGACCACCTTTAAAGAGGAGACGGAAACGGACCTTTTTGGGGAGCAGGTCGTGCTCTGCGGAGGGGTCTCTGCCCTCATTAAAGCCGGGTTTGAGACCTTGGTTGAGGCCGGTTATCAACCAGAAATAGCCTACTTTGAGTGCCTCCATGAGCTAAAGCTTATTGTTGATCTCATTTATGAAGGTGGGCTTGCCTTTATGAGATACTCTATCAGTGATACCGCTGAATACGGAGATCTTACACGCGGGCCAAGAATTATAACGGATGCGGTAAGGGCTGAGATGAAGAAGATACTCAAAGAGATCCAGAACGGAGAGTTTGCCAGAGAATGGATCCTTGAAAATCAGGCCGGAAGGCCCGTCCTTAATGCCCTCCGGAAAAAGGAAGCCGAACACCCTGTGGAAGAGGTGGGTAAAAAGCTCAGGGCCATGATGCCCTGGCTTAAGAAAAAGTAATTTAACCCATTTCCCTCAAGGTCTCCTTCAGGGCCTTGAGGGTTAGATCTATCTCCCTTTCGCTGTGAGCTAAACTCACAAACCAGGCCTCAAACTGAGAGGGTGGAAGATAGATACCCCTTTTCAGCATCCCCTGCCAGAAATTGGCAAATTTGTCGGTGTCACAGCTGAGAGCGGATTGAAAATCCTGAACCTCCTTTTCCGTAAAGAAAAGGGTAAGCATGGAGGAACACCTGACCACTTGATAGGGAAGGGAAAGCTCTTTGAGTGTATCTTTGATTCCCTCTTCAAGAAGTCTGGCAAGGTTTTCAAGTCGCGCATAGGCACCTGGCTTTTTCAGTTCCCTGAGGGTAGCCAGTCCTGCGGATACGGCAATGGGATTTCCTGAGAGGGTGCCTGCCTGATAGACCGGCCCCTCTGGGGCAACCAAGGACATAATATCAGCCCTTCCTCCATAGGCTCCAACTGGAAGCCCTCCTCCGATTATCTTTCCCAGACAGGTCAAATCCGGTGTGATCCCAAAGTGTTCCTGTGCCCCTCCAAGTCCAAGTCTAAAGCCTGTGATGACCTCATCAAAAATGAGAAGGGCCCCCTCCCTCTGGGTGAGATCCCTCAAAAACTTAAGAAAGTCCTTTTTGGGGAGAACAACCCCCATGTTTGCAGGCACAGGCTCAAGGATAACACAGGCAATCTCAGAGCGGTATTTCTCAAAGGCTGACTCCACTGCCTCCCTGTCATTAAAGGGAAGGCTTATAGTGTGAGAGGTAAGCTCCTCTGGAACACCCGGGCTTGCGGGAATTCCAAAGGTTGCAAGTCCTGAGCCAGCCTTAACAAGAAGGGAATCCGAGTGCCCATGATAACAGCCATCAAATTTGATAATCTTTTTTCTGTTTGTAAAGGCCCGGGCAAGCCTTAGTGCGCTCATGGTGGCCTCTGTCCCAGAGTTTACCAGTCGCACCTTTTCCATAGAGGGGATACATTCCCGGATAAGTTCAGCCATCTCCACCTCAAGCCAGGTAGGTGCTCCAAAGCTTGTCCCTCTCTTGCTTGCAAAATAGACCTCGGCAATCACATTTGGGTGGGCATGTCCCAGAATGAGAGGTCCCCAGGAGGCAACATAGTCAATGTAGCGATTACCATCGGCGTCAATTAAATAGGCCCCTTCACCCCTTTCAAAAAAAAGGGGATTAGCTTTCACTGCCTTGCAGGCCCTGACCGGGCTATTTACACCTCCGGGTATAACCCTCTGGGCCCTCTCAAAGAAAAGTTCTGACCTCAGTCTTTGCATCTCATCTTCCCCCTTTTGTTAAAGAGATTCTTATAAGATACTCAAGGTGACAGAGTTTTTCAAGGATCAGGGTGTAATTAACGGCCTCTTCCAGGGATTCACCCCAGGCAAGAAGGCCGTGCTGAGAAAGAATGACGATACGGTTACCCCTGCAAAGATTAGAGGCAAATTCCCAGAGTTTAGGGCTTCCTGCAGGGATTGGGGGCAAGATGGCCAGCTCTCTAAGGATTAATTTGGCCTCAAAGTGCTGGAATTCTCTAAAGTTAAACCCCAGTCTCTCTAAGGCAAGCCCATATAGGGGATGGGTGTGCACAACCGCTTTTGCCTGAGGATTTTTGAGGTAGATTTTATAATGTAGTCCCCACTCTGAAGAGGGACATCCTGAGAGACACTCCCCCTTAAGAGTGATGTAACTTAAGTCCCTAAGTGAAAGGGTTTCTTTGACCTTTCCGGAGGGAGTAATAAAGAACCCATCCTTGAACCTTATAGAAAGATTTCCTTCAGAGCCTGAGATTAAGCCCCTTTCTGAAAGATACTTTGTCCAGAAGAGGAGTTCCCCTTGGGGTTTATTCATACCCTGATCTTTTGTATGAGATCTATATTTTCTAAGGCCCAGTCAACGGTCCTTCTAAGGCCCTCCTCCAAGGATACCTCAGGCTGCCAGGAAAGCAAGGATTTGGCCTTTTCAATCTCAGCCCAGGTGACCTTTACATCAGCCCTGTGAAAATCAAGATAAATCCTTTCGGCCTTTTTCTGGAGATACCTTTCCAGAATCTCAATCACCTCATTTATGGAGACGGGATTTCTTCCTCCCCCGAGATTTATGATTTCGTATCCTAAGGGTTTTAAGGCAAGAATGGTCCCTCTGGCAATGTCATCAATGTAAGTAAAGTCTCTGGCCTGAGTCCCATCCCCGTAAATCTCTATGGGTTTTCCCTCATAGATCCACTTGATAAATCTGAAAATACTCATATCTGGCCTTCCGGCTGGTCCATAGACAGTAAAGTACCTTACAACGGATATATCCAGGCCGTAAAGGTGGTGAAAGGTAAAACTTAAGAGTTCGGAGGCCTTTTTGGTCGCAGCATAGGGGGAAAGGGGGGTATCCACCTTGAGCCCTTCGTGATAGGGAGGCTTCTGTCCGGCATAAACAGAGGAGGTTGAAGCAAGCACCATCTTAGAGATACCAAAATCCCTCATCAGACTCAGGAGATTCAGGGTTGCTGTGATGTTACTATCCACATAGAGCCAGGGGTTTTCAAGACTTTGACGCACACCAGCTCTGGCTGCCAAATGAATCACTGCCTCAATGGGATAAAGCTCAAAAAGAAGCCTGACAGCTGAGAGGTTACTGAGGTCCAAGCGATGAAAGGTAAAATTCGGGAATCTCTGCAATTCCTTTAGCCTCCACTCCTTGAGAAGGGGGTCATAGGCGGAATTTACCTCATCCACCCCTAAAACCGGGTGTCCTTCCTTAAGTAGGAATTCACTGACTCTCCAGCCAATGAAACCTGCAGCTCCAGTTACCAGATAATACTTCATATCAGACTCCTTATAAGGGGATTTGTTTTTTTAAGATATTCACAGATCTCAAAGGTTAAAGTGGCTTCATCCTCAAGGGAATTCTGCAAAAGAATGAGGTTTTCAAGCCCCAGGAAATCGGAGAGCTCTCTACAGAAAAAGTTTCTGCAAAAAAGGGGGGTCAGTTTAAGGATACAGCCCCTTTCTCCCAGAAAAAGACAATCCTCAGGGGAGGTCTCAGGAAAGGTAAAGGACCTGCCTTCAAGATAAAACAGAGAGAGATTGATAAAAAACTCTTCCGGGCTAAGTTTCCACTCCAGCCCCTCTCCACAGCATCTGATCCCCCTGCCTGCACAACTTGAACAAAAGCCAAAGGAACCCCTTTCCTGAAAGGCCCTGTTACTCTTATTCAGAGCTAAGGAGAGTTCCCTGATTTTTTCTCTCAAATAGGGATCTCCCTGAAGAGAGCCCTCTATGAAAGGTTCAAAATGTTCTTTAAGTCTCTCAAAGTAAATCCGGGCCTCCCTCATTTTACACTGTGGCCATTGACCCTGTTTAACACAAAACCTGTTAAAATCTTGGGATGAAAATAGGTGGACTTATGAGGCATAAGCTTTTTCTTTTCCACGATTCCTTTAAGTATTTCCGCAGAGACTCTGGGAAAAAGGATACCCAGATCCTCTTTTTGGGTTTTTTGAAAGACCTCCTCATCTCTTGCCAAAAAGTCAACCTTCCCCTGCTCCTTTAAAGTGGCCTCCTTAATTCCCAGGGCGGACTCAAGGATCTGCAAAAAATTATAAAGGGGTAGGGCTGAAAGGTCTGGTTCCTTGCTCTTTAGTTCTGAAAAGAAATTAGCTCTTATCTTGTATACCCTCAAGGTCTCTCCATCAAAGACAGCTAAGCAATCTGCCTGACCGTAAAGATATTCTTTCAGGGCCCTCCACTTAGACGATGGGGTTTCCTCTATGAGCTCCCCTACCTCTTTAAGTCTTTTCAAAAGGGATTCCCTCTCCCTTAAGGATAATTTGTAGATGCGATGGGTGGGGAGCATGAGAAGATTTTCATCCTCAAAGGGGCTGATATACATGGCCATGTATTGATAGTCTCTGTCCTTTCCTTTTCCGTAAAGGGATTCCATGTAGGCCTTGTATTTTAGGGCAGTTGTATAGCGGTGATGACCATCTGCAATAAAGAGATTTTTATCCTTAAGAAAGGTCGTAATTTTACTGATTAGGGCTGAATCCTGAATTTTGGCCAATCTCTGCACTTCATCCTCAAAGAGCACCTCCCCAAAGGGCTCGGCTTTCTGGGAGAGACCCTTCAGGGTCTCTAAGGAGGGGTCTTCATAGAGACCATAGATCTGACTGAACTGAAAGCCCGTTGCCTTTAACAGATGGAGGCGATTTTCTGTGACCTTTGGATAGACCTTTTCATGGGGAAGGATAATCCCCTCTTCAAAGGAGTGGAGTCGCACAAGCAAGATCAGGCCCTTTCTCAAATAGGCCCTCCCTTCATAGTTAAAGGCTAATTCATGATAATAGAGGGTTGGCCTTCCATTTGGGATTATAATTTTTTCTTCTATGAATCTTTGCAGAAGCTCCCTTGCCTTTTCAAAATCCTCTGCCAGCTCAAGGTGAAAGATGTTATAGGGGCTTTTTCCTTTGAATTGGGTGATCTCTTCAGGAGAGACCACATCATAAGGTGGGGCCAGGACCTCTGATAACCTCACCTTTTCAAGATTATATAACCATCCGCAAAAGGGTAAACACTCAGGCATTTAATCTTCAAGGAAGGTATAGTGTTTTCGGATGGGCTCCTTTATGTCCCAGATACAGGAAAGGCCCTTGGGAAAGGTAACGAGGTCCCCTTTTTTTATCTCAAGGGATTGGCCATCAGGAAGCTCAACAATAACCCTTCCCTCAAGGATATAACACATCTCGGTCTCCCCATAATACCAGTCAAACCTGGAGACCTCTTTGGTCCAGATAGGCCAGGACTCAACCCTCAAAGACTCAAGCCTTTCTTTATCAGGGTTCTCAATGCGCACTTCCATAGGAGACCCCTCCCCAGGTTTTTCCTAAGTTTAGCAAAGCTTTTTAAAAAAACAAGGAAACGAATTGCCTCATTGTTTACGGTAGCCGCAAGACCTTTAGGTCTTACGCAGGTTTTCAAAGGCAAAAATTCAAAAAAACTCTCGCAAGCTAAAGCTTGCGGCTACCAGAACCCAGAAAAGATTTTGAATTTAGAGGTAGGCGCAAGACCTTTAGCCTGCGATGGTTTTAAAAAATCAAACTACATCGCAAGCTGAAGCTTGCGGCTACCAAAAACCAAAAAATCACAATTTTGCAAAAGTCTCAGAACCATAATCTTGCAAAGGGGCCTCGTTTTTGTTTTTCGGTAGCCCCCAAAGGGACTCATACATCTCATTGTAAAAATTTAAAATTAAGGTATGGTAAGGATAAAAAAATTCTTAGGAAAGGAGAGGGAGAGTATGCGTTTAGAGGTTGAAGAGAGGAGCCCCGTTGAGAAGCTTCTTAACATTGAGGTCCCTCCAGAGGAGGTGGATAAGATTATAGAGGAGGTAACAGCCGAGGTTAGAAGACGGGCAAAACTCAAGGGTTTTAGAGAGGGCAAGGCCCCGGTTTATCTCGTGAAGAAACTCTTTAAGGAGGAGATTGAGGAAAAGGGTATTGAGCGGATCATTCAAAAGACCTTGCCTTCAGCCCTTGAAGAGAAAAATCTGGAGCCCCTGCTTCATCCGAGAGTGGAGAGTGTGGCCCCCTTATCAGAGGGCGAACCCTTTAAATACAGCGTTCTTGTTGAGACAAGGCCAGAGTTTGAACTCAAAAAGGAAGACTATCTCGGACTTGAGGTGGAAAGAGAAAGGGATGAGGTCAGTGACGAGGAAGTGGAAAGGATGCTTGAAGAGATCAGGTTCTCCTTTTCTGAGTTGAAAAAGGTGGAGGAGCCTGTGGAAGAGAGATTTGCTGTGGTAATTGCCTTTTCGGCCTATGATGGAGAAAACCCCATTCCCGGTCATCAAGCGGAGGCCCTTTTTATTGATGTGGGGACAGGAGAATTTAATGCGGAGGTAGAGAAGGCCCTGATAGGTAAAAGGCCTGGAGATAAATTTGCGGTAGAGGTGGAGTATCCTGCAGATGCCTTAAATCCGCTCCTTGCAGGGAAAAAGGTGCGCTACGAGATAGAGGTAAAGGAGGTTTACAAAAGAGACCTCCAGGACCTGACCGATGACTTCATAAAGGGACTTAACATAGGGGTAGATTCTGTGGAAAAACTCAGGGAAACCATTAAAAATAGGCTCTTGAACGATAAGAGCAGAAAAAATGAAAATCAGTATCGAGAGAAACTCATGGAAAAGATCCTTGGGAAGGTGGATTTTCCTGTACCTCAAAGATATGTGGAGATCAAGTTTCATCAATTGGTTGAGCAACTGAGGGAATCCTTTGAAAGAGAGGGCTTAAGTTTTGAGAAGATGACCCTTTCTCCGGATAAACTAAGGGAAAGGTTGTATCCTGTAGCGGAAAAGCTTTCCAAGGAGGAAATAATCCTTGAGAAGATAGCAGAATTGGAGGGAATTGAGATCAGTGATGAGGAGATCCAGAGACAGGTTCAGGTAATCCAACAGAACCTTCAGGTTCCCCTTGAAGAAGCTGGCAGGATTGTTTATTATAATATCTTACCCAAGATGTTGGCTGAAAGGGTTATGAAGTTTCTGGTAGAAAATTCCAAGCCTCTTTACAGGGAGAACTAATCTTATGAGTTATTATGTGCCCATAGTTATTGAACAAACCGGTCGAACGGAAAGGGCCTATGATATTTACTCAAGACTTCTCAAAGAGCGGATCATCTTTCTTGGCACCCCTATAGATGAGAGGGTGGCCAATTTAGTTGTGGCCCAGCTCCTTTTTTTGGAGGCCGAAGACCCTGAAAAGGACATTATGATTTATCTCAATTCTCCTGGCGGCCTTGTGACAGCAGGACTTGCCATTTATGATACGATACAATACATAAAACCCGATGTCTGCACCATCTGTGTTGGACAGGCAGCCAGTATGGCTGCAGTTTTGCTGGCTGCCGGGACCAAGGGGAAGAGATACGCCCTCAAGCATTCCAGGATCATGCTCCATCAGCCCATAGGTGCCTTTCAGGGGCAGGCAACAGATGTGGAGATCCAGGCAAGAGAGATCCTTCGCCTAAGGGAGATTTTAAATGAGATACTCTCTCACCATACCGGTCAGGATAAAGAGAAAATAAGATTGGATACCGAAAGGGACTTTTATATGTCCGCTGATGAGGCCTTAGAATACGGTCTCATTGATAAAATCTTAGTAGAAAGAGAGGTAAAATAAGATGGCTGGAGTAGAGCCCAAGTGCTCCTTTTGCGGAAAGGGACAAAAGGAGGTGTTAAAACTCATTGCCGGATCCTCAGCTTATATCTGCAATGAGTGCGTGGAACTATGTAACGAGATCCTTGAGGAGGAATACGAAAGGTCTGAGCTTACAACAGAAGAAGGAGGGCTCCCCAAACCCTCGGAGATTAAGGCCTATCTTGATCAATATGTAATTGGTCAGGAAAGGGCCAAGAAGATTCTCTCTGTTGCCGTTTATAATCACTACAAGAGGATTGAAAAGGCCAAGGTTAAGAAGAAGAAAAAGGATGACATTGAGATTCAGAAGACCAATATTCTCCTTATAGGTCCAACTGGTTCGGGAAAGACCCTTATGGCTCAAACCTTGGCCCGATTTTTACAGGTTCCCTTTACCATTGCCGATGCCACACCCCTTACGGAGGCCGGCTATGTGGGAGAGGATGTGGAAAATATACTTCTATATCTTCTTCAGGTAGCTGATTTTGACTTAGAACTCGCTCAGAGGGGGATTGTTTACATAGATGAGATTGACAAGATTGCCCGGAAAAGCGATAGCCCCTCCATTACGAGAGATGTCTCCGGAGAGGGTGTTCAGCAGGCCCTTTTAAAGATCCTTGAGGGAACCATAGCCAACATTCCTCCCAAGGGAGGTAGAAAACACCCTCAGCAGGAATACATCCGTCTGGATACCACAAATATCCTCTTTATCTGTGGAGGGGCCTTTGTGGGGCTGGATGAAATTGTCAAACACAGACTGGGGAAGGGCTCTATCGGATTTGGGGCCGAGATTAAAAGCACCAAGGACCTTACTCTTGGGGAGGTCCTTTCCTGTGTGCAGCCTGAAGACCTCATCAAATTTGGTTTCATCCCCGAGTTTGTGGGAAGGCTCCCAGTAGTTGCCACCTTAGAGGAGCTTAAGGTAGAGGACCTGGTCAGAATCCTTGTGGAACCCAAAAATTCAGTTGTAAGACAATATCAGAAACTTATGGAGATGGAAGATGTGGAACTCAAATTCACAGAGGAGGCCCTGAGGGCAATTGCTGAGGAGGCTTATAGAAGAAAGACCGGGGCAAGGGGTTTGAGATCCATTATTGAAGAGGTTATGATTGATGTCATGTATGAGATTCCCTCCTTGAGAGATGTGAAAGAGTGCGTGATTACCAAAGAGGTTGTCTTGAAAAAAGAAAGACCCATCTTAATTTTTAATAGTAAAAAGA
>CAYTDX010000050.1:0-10553 GCA_964436655.1 uncultured Caldimicrobium sp. | reverse complement strand
AGCTAAAGCTTGCGGCTACCCTAAAACCGAAAATATAAATGTTCTGGAACCTAAGGATAGTGCCTCTGGGAGTGCTCGTAAAAAGGGAAGTTTTTCTTTAATGTCTGTAAAGCTAAAAAAAAGATATGGCCAGCACCTGCTCATTTCTTCGGGGATTCTCTCTAAAATAGCGGAACTTGCTGAACTCAAAGAGGCAGAGGCAGTATTAGAAATAGGCCCCGGAACGGGCTTACTCACTAAGGAACTCCTCAAATATCCCCTCAGGAAACTCTATCTCATTGAACTTGACACTGAAATGATTGAATATTTAAAAGAAAACATAAAAGATGAAAGAGTGATCCTGGTTCAAGCAGATGCAGTAACCTTTAATTACCATGCCCTTAACGAGAAAGAGCTCAAGGTCCTTGGCAATTTACCCTATAATGTGGCAAGCCTGATAGTGGAGAATGTAATATACCATCATTCTTTAGTCCCCACAGCCCTTTTTCTCGTTCAGAAAGAGGTGGCTGAGAAATGGCTCTCCGGAAAATCCTGGCTATCCCTTTTCATCCAGACCTTTTATGATCTTAAATATCTTATGACTATTCCGCCCAGGTTTTTTAAGCCTCCTCCCAGGGTTAACTCAGCTCTTTTGAGATTTAACCTTTCCCAGAAGGCCAAAATTGAAGATCTCCCTAACTATAAAAGATTTTTAACTCACCTTTACATGGGAAAAAGAAAGATGATAAGAAAGAAATTTTCTGAAGAGCTTTTATTAAAAGCAGGAATTAATGAGTTTTTAAGGCCCGAAGATCTTTCTCTAAGTGAGGTCCTAAGGCTATATCAGGTGCTTGGGACTCTTTCTCCAAAGACACCTTCTGAGTCTTAGGAGAGGTCTCGTTTCCCCGGTTTTCTGATTCTTCCTGCACCTGAGGGGCCCTTATTTTTGCAATGGCTGAAAGGTGTTCCCTGTATGTGCGGGAAAAGATGTGTCTTCCCTCGCCATTGGCTACAAAAAACAGATAGGGCACCTTAGCTGGCTTCAAAACAGCTAAAAGACTTGACTTAGAGGGATTCCCAATGGGGGTTGGGGGAAGCTCATTGTGGAGATAGGTATTATAAGGGCTCTTCACTGAGTAATAATCTTTGATATAGAGTCTCCTGAAATCCTTTAGGGCATAATTGATGGTGGGATCTGCCTGAAGGGGCATTCCCTTTTTTAAGCGATTTAAGTAAACCGCTGCTATAATGGGTTTTTCAGCCTCAAAAAAGGCCTCTTTTTCAACAATAGAGGCCAGGGTGACCACCTCTTTTATGGAGAGCCTGCTCCTGGAAGCAAGGTCATCAAGGGAGCTCCAGACCTCCTTGAATTTATCGGTCATAACCTTTATGACTAAGTGGGGGTCTGTCCTCTTGGCAAAGAAATAGGTCTCGGGATATAGATAGCCTTCAACAGTCGGCCCGGGAAGACCGAGGGACTTTAAAAACTCCTGATCCTCAGAGAGATTTAAAAACTCCTTTTTAGAGCAGATATTATTTTTTTCAAGAATCTCGGCAATCTCCCAGAGGGTTGCCCCTTCAACAACAGTTATCTTATGTAAATAGACCTTTCCTTTTTTTAAGACCTCAAAGATCTCCTTGAGGGTCTGATTGGGATAAAGGGCATATTCACCGGCCTTAAATTCCTTATGGACACCCTGCCTCAAGGCCTCAAAGATGAAGACCGGCACACTCCTGATAAGCCCCTCTCTTTTCAGCTTCCGGGCTATAGAAAAAAGACCCTCTCCTTTTTCTATTTCAACTATCCGGGCCTGGACCTTTTTATCCTGAGTAACCGGTTCAAGACCCTCAAGATAGAGACCGGTAAATAAAAGGAGGTGAAAGACAATTAACAAAAGGGCGATTATTCTCTTATCTCTTGAGAACTTCATAATTTGTATTATCCTTTAGGTCAAAATAGGGAGGTGGAAATGAACCAGGCAGAGATTTTGAGAACTTTAGAAAAGGAGGCCATGGAAAATCCTCATGCCGTTTGGGCTCAGCATCGTTTAGCCATAGCTTACCTCAATTTTGGAAAATTGCAAGAAGCCAAAGAGACCTTCAAAAAGGTCTTAAAACTGGACCCTTATCACTTTGAAGCCATGGTCAACCTGGGGGTCATTCTTGCCCGAGAGGGTGAGCTTGAGGAGGCCAGGAAGGCCTTTACCTTTACCCTCAAATTTTATCCCAATTCTGCTGAGGCCTGGAATAACCTCGGTTTGATAGAATTCCAACTGGGAAATCTGGAAGAGGCTGAAAGATGCTATAAAAAGGCCATTGAGGTCAACCCTGAAAATCCCTCTGCCTATGTAAACCTCTCTACAGTTCTTATCGGGCTTGAAAGATACGATGAGGCTATTTTCCAGCTTGAAAGAGCCCTGAGGATTTCACCGCATATTGCCACAGCTTACAACAACCTTGCGGTGGCCTATTACTATAAGGGGGAAAAGGAGAGGGCCAGAGAATTTCTGGAAAAGGCAAAGAGCATGCACTATCAGGTAAATCCAGAGTTTGAAAGACTTCTCTATGAAGCCTAAAATCCCCAAGCCCCCTCTCTGTCCCTTTTGCGAGAGAGCTATTTCCAGGCCCAGTTTTTTACCCATTGGATCTTCCGATTATGAGGCAGGAATCTGCAAATGTGGGGCTGTGTATGTATTGGATGCCACAGGGTTTAGCAGGGGGGCCGTTTTTCTTGAGGCCTTGCTCATTGCCTGTGGAGGAGACCTTGAGCTTGCCCTTGACCTCATCCCAGAGGAGGACTACAAAGAAATCTGGCTTGAAAACTACGACTTTGAGACCCACACCCTCCCCCCTGAGCCCCATTATGAGGGGAGAAAAATCAAAGGGGCCCTCTGTTTTATCAAGCTCTCAGAGGATCTTGAGGAACTGAAGGCCAAAGAGAGAATCCAGGCCCTTGCCAGAGAAGAACCTGAAGGGCAACCCTTAAGTCCCTCTCAGTTCAAAAAACGCTTAAACCGCAGGGAGGCTGAAAGGCTCCTTGCTGAAAATCACCTGGATGAGCTTGTTGCCTATACCCTTTCTGAACCATTAAATTTACAGACACTTCAAAAACTCCTCTATCACCCTGAAGAGGATATGCGAAAAAAGGCCTCCCTCCTTATAGGACAAGTGTCAGGCTATCTCTCTCAAGGAGAGCCAGAAAAAATCCTTGATTTCTTAAAGAGGCTTCTTTATGCCAGTGCTGATTCAGCAGCCTCACCCTGGGGAGCAATTGAAGCCGTAGGAGAAATCATAAGAGAGACCGGCTCCCGTTATTCCCTTTTCATTAAAAATCTCTTTGGATTTCTTGCCTTTCCAGAGTATGAGACTTCAACCTTATATGCCCTGATGAGAATCGCTGAAAAAAATCCCTCTGCCCTCAAAAAGGGGCCCTATCTCAGACTTCTGAAGCTTTTCCCTAAGGCTAAACCACTTTCTCAGGCCCTGATTCTCAAAATTTTTACCTCTCTTCAGGGTCTTGAGCTCCTCTCTTACAAAAGATACCTTCTCCCAGAGACAACGGAAATCTTTGATTATGATAGTTTTGGCCTTGAGAAAATATCTCTCCCTGAGCTCTGGGAGGCCTATGAAAAATCCTTAAATCTAAGGGAAGAATTATCCCCTTCTCAGAATGTGAACTCAAAGGAGTACAAAAATGGCTGAAGAAAAGGTGGAAGAACTTTCGGCTTTGAAAATGGCTATGGAACTCTGCCAAAGGGCTCACGAAGACTGGATTAAGGGTAACACCCTCGATGCCCTGAGTTCCTATGAACAGGCCTTGGAGATCTTTAGCGAGCTTGGAAGACTTACTGAAATGGCCAATGTCCTTGAAAAAATTGGCGACATCTATCAACTCAGGCAAAAGTTTGACCAGGCCCTGAGGGCCTATAAGGCCTGTTTAGACATCTGCGAAAACTTTGAAGATGAGATAAGCACAAGCATCATTGCAGAAAAGATCGTCTTTGCTTACAAAGAAAAGGGGGCCTATGATAAGATGATCCCCTATTTGCACCGGATCCTTGAGATTGCTGAAAAATACAGAGACCCCCACAGGGCAGGAAGGGCCTTAACTGGGCTCGGAGATGCCTATCTGCACTTGGGGAAACCTGATTCAGCCAAAGAGGCCTATACCCTTGCCCTGAAAATCTTTAAAGGTATGGGGGCCATAGAGCAGGTAAAACTCCTTGAAAAACACCTCAATGCCCTTGAGAAAAATGAGTCCTCCTGAAGAGATCCTCAAACATAAGACCCTTCTCATTGATGGGAGCTCTTTTATCTACAGGGCCTATTACGCCATTACAGGTTATCTGGCAACCTCTAAGGGTTTCCCCACTAAGGCCATCTTTGGGGTAACTCAGATGCTTTTAAAGATACTCAAGGAGTGGGATCCGGAAAATATCGTCTGGTTTATGGATGAAAAGGGACCAACCTTTAGACATCTTCAATATGAAGAATACAAGGCCACAAGACCGGGCATGCCCGATGACCTCAAGATTCAAATCCCCTTTATCAAAGAAATTGTCTCTGCCTTAGGGATACCCGTTGTTTCTGCCGAGGGCTTTGAGGCAGATGACCTGATTTGCAGTTTTATTAAGACCTTTCCCATACCCCTCCTCATGGTAGCCCCGGACAAGGACCTCCTGTCCCTGATAGATGAAAGAGTAGTAGCCTACGACCCTGTCAGAGAGTCTCTGATGGACCTTGAAAGCTTTCAGCAAAAATATGGCTTTCCCCCTTCATCCTTTCCTCACTTCCGGGCCTTAGCTGGAGACCCCTCAGATAACATAAAAGGCATCCCGGGAATTGGGGAAAAGACCGCCCGGGAACTGATAAAGAAATTTAAGACCTTAGAAAATCTCTATGCCCATATTGATGAAATAACACCTCTCAAGCTGAGAGAGAAACTTAAGGAGTTTAAAGAGATTCCTTTCAAGAATCTTGAGCTTATGAAACTCAGAGAGGACGCCCCTCTCCCCTCAAAAGAGCTTGCCTTTTACCGCAGAAAAACCCCTGACCTTAGAGAACTAAAAAGGCTCTTTAAAGAGTTTGAGTTTCGTAAATTTTTAAAGGAGATTTCCTTCCCCGAGGAGGAATTAGACTTTACCTTTGAGGAGGTATCCCCCCAAAAACTTCTTGAGATCTTAGAAAAAAGGGAGAAAATAAGTCTCTATCTTGAAAAAGGAGCACCTACTCTCTTTGGCCATACCACCTCTTCTTTAGCTATAGCCCTATCTCCACAGGAAGCCTATCTCTCTACCTTTGATCCCAGGCTCTGGGAGGTCCTGAAGGTTAAAGAGGTCATTCTTCATGACTACAAAGGGCTCCTCCATCAAATTGGTGCTCCCTTAGAAAGGGTAAGGGATGTCAAAATAGCCGCCTATCTTCTAAATCCTGGGCTTAAAAATTATGCCCTTGCCAATCTTTCTATAGAATACTTAGACTACCCCCTTAAAGAAGGTGGAACAGGTGCCCAAAAGTCCATCCTTTTATATCTCCTCGGAGAGGAATTTGAAAAAGAATTAAAGAAAGAGGGCCTCTGGGAGTGGTTTGAGAAGGTTGAGGTTCCTTTGAGTGAGGTCCTCTACACCATGGAAAAAAGGGGGATTCGGATAGATGTAGAGTATGTTAAAAAATTAAAGGATGACTTTACAAAGAGAATCAAGGAGATAGAGGAAAAACTTTTTGCTATAGCTGGGACCACCTTTAACCCGAGGTCCTCTCAGGAAGTAGGAGTAATCCTCTTTGAGAAACTCAGGCTACCAAAGATTAAAAAGACCCAGAAGAGTGCCAAGCCCTCAACAGATGCCGAGGTCTTAGAAGAACTTTCCAATTCTCATCCTATTGTGCCTTTGCTTCTTGAGTATCGCACCCTTTACAAGCTCCAAAGCACCTACCTTGAGGTCTTTTTAAAGGAGGTCTCCCCGAGTAGGGACCGCCTGCACACCGAGTTTAATCCCACAGGAACTGCCACAGGAAGGCTCAGTTCACAGAGACCCAATCTTCAGAATATCCCGGTTAAAGGAGAAGAGGGACTGGCTATCAGAAGGGCCTTTATTGCCGAGGAAGGTTCCCTGATCCTTAGCTTAGATTATTCTCAGATTGAGCTCAGGATTCTGGCTCATTTTTCTCAGGATGCCAACCTTCTCAGGGCCTTTGAGAGTGGAGAAGACATTCACAGCCATACCGCAAGTGAGGTCTTTGGAGTGGCTATGGATAAAGTCACCCCTGAGATGCGAAGGGTAGCGAAGGTCATAAACTTTGGCATTGCCTACGGGATGAGTCCCTACGGGCTGAGTAAAGAACTCAAAATCGATTCAGCCTCGGCCGAGGCCTACATCAAAAAATACTTTGCCCGCTATCCCGGAGTAAAGGAATACATTGATAGGACCATAGAATTTGCCAGAGAACACGGTTTTGTTCGGACCTTAGCAGGAAGGAAAAGATTTATCCCCGAGATCCTCAGTCCCAATAGAAATATCCGGGAATTCGGCCAGAGAATGGCTGTGAACACCCCAATACAGGGCTCAGCCGCTGATCTAATCAAGGCTGCTATGGTTGCCCTGTTCAGGGCCCTTGAAAGGGAGGGACTTAAAAGCAGGATTATATTGCAGGTCCACGATGAGCTCCTCCTTGAATCCCCGGAGGATGAAATTGAAAGGGTTTCCCCACTTGCAAAATCAATTATGGAAGACCCCTTCCCCTATCTGGGAATAAATCTAAAACTAACGGTCCCCATTAAGGTGAATGTGTCCTCTGGAAAATCCTGGGCAGACTGCAAGTGAAGATAAGACTGGATAAATTCTTAGGCCTTTCAGGACTTGGCTCAAGAAAAGAGGTGAGAGACCTTATTCGCCAGGGAAGAATAAGGGTAAATCAGGTCAGAGTTGTCCTGCCAGAATTCAAGGTGGATCCTGAAAAGGACAGGGTCTATTTGGATGAAAAAGAAATAAGATATCAGAGGTTCTATTATTATAAGCTCTACAAACCTCCTCAGGTTCTCACCTCAACCAGGGATAGAGAGAAAACAGTTCTTGACCTTCTCCCCCCTGATTTACCTGGATACAGAGAGCTCTTTCCAGCAGGGAGATTAGACAAAGATGCCGAGGGACTCATACTTCTCACCAATGATGGAGAGCTTGGGCACCGCATCACCCATCCCAGATGGAAGATCCCCAAGGTCTATGAAGTGGAAATTGACAAACCCCTTGAGGAGAGGGATAAAATACAGATAGAGCAGGGAGTGGATTTAAGGGAGGGAAGGACTCAACCTGCCCAGATAGAATTTATCACCCCCCAAAAAACAAAGGTAAGGATCGTTGTCACAGAGGGAAGATATCACCTTCTGAAGAGGACCTTTGGGAAACTAGGATACAAGGTCTTGAGAATAAAGAGAGTAGAAATAGGTCCTGTTCAACTTAGGGAGTTAAAACCCGGAGAGTGGAGCCCTTTGACTCAGGAGGAATTGTTGCACCTGAGAAGGATTCTTTTACTGGGGTAATTCAAGAATAAATCTTGTCCCGCCCTCTTCTGGTTTTTCTGCCCTTATCTTGCCCTGATTAAGTTCAACCAGACCTTTTATAAGAAGGAGCCCTGTTCCTGCCTTTTGAAGTTTAGAGAGATCCCCTTTATTGAAGGCAGTCAGGAGCTCCTCATCCAGACCACATCCGCTATCCTGAAAGACAATTATTAGTCTTCCGTTCCCCTTATCTATGGATATCTCAATCTCTCCTCTTTCCTGCATGGCCCTTAAGGCATTATCAAAAAGATTGATCCAGATCCTCTTCAATTGAAAGGGGTCTGCCTTTAAGAGAAGAGGGGGTGAGGCATCCGTTGACCTTTTTATCTTTATCTCAAGCTCAGGATAGGCAAGTTTATAGAGCTCAAGCACTTCTTCAAGGTTATTCAGGAGATCAAATTCAACCTTTTCAAAGAGGGGCCTCTGGGAAAAATGATAAAAATCCAGAGCAAGTTTTCTCAATTCCTCAACATAACGCTCAACTACCTCAACTGTTTGATTTAAAAGTTCTCTATCTTCTGGCTCAAGCCTGGCTGAGAGCCGTTTTCTTAACCTCTCAACTGAGAGTTTAATGGGTGTTAAGGGGTTTTTGATCTCATGGGCTATTTTTACGGCAACCTCTCTCCACAGAGAGAGCCGCTTAAGAGTCTCCTTTTCCTCAAGATTTTCAACAATGAGAAGCAGGAGGTTATCCCCGAAGAGCTCAAGTTTCATAAAGGTAATCCCTATGGAGGGCTCCGGGGCTTCCTTTTCTAAGGGAAAGACCTTATAAAAGGTCTGATTGTAATCAAGGGTTTGAAAATAACCCTGCAGATTGAAAAGCTCTGCAAATTCCTCAGGGGTGCTCACTTTAGCAGTTTCCAAACACCTCTTAAAGGCAGAATTCTTAAAAAGCACCTCCCCGCTACTCTTAAAGATAATGATACCTACAGGGAGGGCATTCAAGATTCCCCCTAAATATTGATTATACTTCCGGAGGGTCTCTTCGTAGCTCTTGAGCTCCTCAGCCATCAATTTAAAGGATTTTATAAGTTGTGCGATCTCATCATCCTGGGAGGAGACCTCAGGAAGCCCGGAGAGATCAAAGTCTCTCTGCGAGATCTTCTGGGTTGCAAGGATAAGCCCCTGGAGGGGTTCAGAAAGGCTCTTGCCAAGCTTATTCCCCACCCATATACCAATAAAAAGCACCAATAGGAAGATCAAAAGAAAGGACAAAAAGAGAAATAGATTAAGGGACTGAGTAAGCCCCTTTTCATCCACCTTTCCACTCAGTGTTTGAGGTTTTAGGATCTTACCTACAGCAAGGATGTAAAAGTTTCCTTTCCTGTCATTGGTCAAAAGAAAAACCCTCAAAAGAAGACCTGAACCAACAGGTTGAAGAAAGGTCTGGGGGGTCTTTTCCTTGATTATCTTTTCAAGAAGAGAGGGAGGGATACCTGGCTTTTCCTCAATCTCAGCAGAATAGGTCTTTTTAAAGAGATTTCCATCTAAGGTAAATACCTCTATGGAATCCAAGGAGAGAAAGTAACGAAATCTCTCTCTGAGGTCTTTGCTTTTGATCTCAGAGGTCTTTTCAAGGTATTCGTTCCTAATCTTGTAGGCCTTCTGTAGAAGCTCAGCCTCAAGGTCTTTAATAAAGTCTTCTTTTTGTAAGAGCCTCCCTGCAATCTTTTCCGAGGAAAATTCTTCAAACCAGTAATCCATACCCTTTTTAAGAAAGTAGAAACTACCCAGAACCAGAATTACCGCTGGAAAGGTTATGGAAAGAAAATAGAGAGTAAAAAGCTTAAATTTAAGGCTTCTTGAGACCCTCTTTCCCCTTATGTCCCAGAAAATCCTCAGGAGGTATCTGAAGATGAAATACAAGAGAAGGAGAAGAAAGAGAAGATCAATCTGGACAAGAAAGAAAAGGAGGATACTCCTCTGGGGAAAGTTTACCAGATTACTTTTATAAAGAAGGATCTCCAAAAGGGGAATGATGAAAAAAATGGAAAAGAAGAAAAGAACCCTCTTGTTTAAAAATCTCTTATAACCTGTCATATTTAATGGAGGTCTTTAGAATAACCTCCCTTTCCTTAGGAGTAAACCTTAAATCCTCGTTAAGATGAGTCCTATATTTGAGGGTGATGTGAATGAGGAGATAGAGCCCCCTTTCGGGGGAGGGTCCTTTAAGGGGATAGGATTGAAGATAAGCTAAAGTGGGCAGGATATCTTCGGGTTGATTAAAAAGGGATCTGTGAAAGGTGTCCTCAAAAAAATATTGGTTTTTCTCAGGGATATAGCCCGCCCTTTGATAATAGACCTCCCTTGAGATCCTTTCATCCCTGAAAAACCTTTCTCTATAAAACTCAATCTCATATAGAATCAGGACCTCCCCTATTTGTCTTTTCAAAGCAAGAAGGACCTCCTGAGTGGGAAAATCTCTGAATTGAAGGGAGAGAAGATAGTTACCACTTGACACCTTAAAGAGTGAGACCTTATCCACCTTAAAGGCAAAGGCAGACAAGCTCAAAAGCCCAAAAAACACAAGGAAAAAAAGGGATCTAAAGAGTAACATTACCCCTCTATCTTACCAAAGGAAGAAAAAAGGACAAGTCCCGTAGCTTGCGAGGATATTATATTTTTTTGAAACCCTACACGGGCTAAAGCCCACGGCTACCTAATCTATGACTCTTAATTTTTGGCTTTCTGGTAGCCGTGATCCTTAGGTTGCGTGAAATTCTTTCGCAGGCTAAAAGTCTTGCGGATACCTCTAAATTCAAAATATTTTTTCTTGGGTTCTGGTAGCCGCAAGCTTTAGCTTGCGTCAGATTTTAAAGATTTTTTATTTTTGAAACCAACGCAGGCTGAAAGTCTTGCGGCTACCTTAAAAATTCTATTTTTCTGTGCGGGCTAAAGCCCGCGGCTACCAGAGTCTAAAATCCAGTTGACTCATACATCTTCTTGCAAAAATGGAAATAAAGGGTTAACTTTTGATTTAGCCCTATGAAAAGACTCCCCATCGGAATCCAGAGCTTTA
>CAYTDX010000049.1:0-10729 GCA_964436655.1 uncultured Caldimicrobium sp. | reverse complement strand
AAAGCCCGCGGCTACCGAAAAAGATAAATTTTGCAAAGAACTCTAAATCTAATATAAAGTCTAAAATCCAGTGGGCTTATACATTCACTTTAAAAAAAGAAAAGTCGCATTAAAATTAGGGAAAAAAGTTGAGGTGAGAATGGATGTTTGCACGATTCTTTAAAATCTTTTCCAAGGATCTGGCTATAGACCTTGGCACAGCTAATACCCTTATTTATCTTGAAGGAAGAGGCATTATCCTCAAAGAACCTTCAGTGGTTGCTGTCAAAGAGGATGGGCGATATAAAAAGGTCCTTGCCGTTGGGGATGAGGCCAAAAGAATGCTTGGGAAAACCCCTGGATTAATAAAGGCCGTAAGACCCTTAAAAGAAGGCGTCATTGCTGATTTTGAGGTTACTGAGGCCATGATCCGCTACTTCATACAAAAGGTGCACAACAGGTCTTACCTGGTTAAACCGAGGATAATCATAAGTGTCCCCTCTGGAACAACTCAGGTTGAGAGAAGAGCCGTCAAGGAGAGTGCGGAAAGTGCCGGTGCAAGGGAGGTCTATCTTATTGAAGAACCTATGGCTGCTGCCATAGGGGCAGGGTTACCCATTACTGAACCCATTGCCAACATGATCGTTGATATCGGAGGCGGAACTACCGAGGTTGCTGTAATCTCCCTTGGAGGAATAGTGGCCTCCCATTCCATAAAAGTGGCTGGAGACAAGTTAGATGAAAGTATTGTGCAATATGTAAAGAGAAAATACAGTCTTTTAATCGGGGAGGCTACCGCAGAACAGATCAAAATTCAGATAGGCAATGTCTCCCCAGAAGAACCCTATGATACCCTTGAAATTAAAGGAAGAGACCTAATATCAGGAACTCCCAAGACCATAACCATCACTGCCAAAGAGATCCAGGAGGCCATAAAAGAACCCGTTGAGCTTATTATTCAAGCTATAAAACAGGTGCTTGAAGAGACCCCGCCTGAGCTCTCTGCAGATCTTGTTGACCGAGGTATAACCCTCTCAGGGGGAGGAGCACTTTTGAAAAATCTTGACAAACTCATTTCCCAAGCAACCGGACTTCCTGTGAGAGTGGCTGAAGACCCCCTTATCTGTGTTGCCTTAGGGGCAGGCAAGGCCCTTGACAATCTGGATAAGCTTAAGGATGTGATGGTATCGGCTTAAAGACTACCTTTTCTGAAAAGCTCGTAATAATAAAGCACATCCCTTACATAATTTACAGTCTCTGAGTAAGGGGGGATACCTCTATGAGACCTTACTGCCTCTGGACCGGCATTGTAAGCTGCAAGGCTTAGCTTGAGATCTCCAAATTCGTCAAGAAGCATCCTCAAGTATCTCGCCCCCCCGTAGATATTCTCCACAGGATCAAAGGGATTGGACACTCCCACAAGCCTTGCGGTTGAAGGGATAAGCTGCATAACCCCCATAGCTCCCTTTGGAGAGACTGCCTGATGATTAAAGTTTGATTCCACCTTGGCCACGGCCTTCAATAACCTGGGATCAAGGTTAAACTGCCTTGCCACATCATTAAAAATCTCATCAAACTTGGATGAAAAAGCCCCTTCATTAAAATTTCTCTTTAAGGAGGCCAGGGTAAAGGTGTCTTTCTTGCCTTTTTTAAAGGGAATTTTCATATAGATCTTAAAGTTTTCATTCAGCGGAAGATTGGAATAATATCTTTCACCGGTTTCTGGGTCTTCATAGACATATACCTTTGAGGCAAACCCTGGGGAGGCAAAGAAGATAAGCCCTACCAGAGCTATAACCCCTAAGAACATGCCTTCTCCTCCTCTTTAAGCAAATAATCCTTTAAACACTTATCGGAACAAAAAAAGAACTCTTGAGAACCCTTTTTCAGCCTTCGGCCCTGACTCCGGGACAAGAAGACCCCACAGGAAAAACAGGCCTGCATCTCCATCTGGAGCCTCTCCCTCTCTCTTCTGGCCTTTATCCTTTTCTTTTTATAATACCAAAAAACTCCCAAAAAGAGAAGTATCAAAAGCAGATATTTCATAATTTAATCTCCTCATCAAGGGCCATTATCTCCTGGGTAAGATATTCTTCCTCCCTCTCCCTTTTAATCTCTCTGAGTTTTTTCCCAGTAATAGGCTCTATCAGATCTGGTTCTATCTCTAAAGCAGGGATAACTACAAAAGCCCGCTCAAGGGCCCTGGGATGGGGTATATCAAGAAGGGAACTGTGATGCTGAAGGTTTTCGTAAAAGACGATGTCAAGATCTATGGGTCTATCAGATAGATAGGGCCCCCTTCTTCTTCCCATCTTAAACTCAATCTTTTTGAGCTCCAAAAAAAGGGCAAGGGGGGAATAAAAAGTCCTTATCCTGACCACAAGATTATAAAAGAGGTTTTGGCTTTCGTAATAGAGAGGTCTTGTCTCGTAAATCCTTGAAAATCTTTCAATATGAGCAGGAATCTCTCGTAATAGGTACAGAGCCCTCTCAAGATTTTCTTTGCGGTTACCGAGGTTACTCCCAAGGGAGAGATAAACCCTTTTTAGAGTTTCAGGGTAGCAAGTCTCTTTACCGCTTCCTTTAATCGTTCAACTCCCACAGTTAAAGCAACCCTGAAGTATCCCTCCCCTGAAGCCCCAAAGCCGTTACCAGGCGTTACCACTATGGCGAGCTCCTGCAAAAGCCTCCTGCAGAAATCAGAAGAGGTATAGCCCGTAGGCACCTTGACCCAGAGATAAAAGGTAGCCGAGGGTTTCTTTAATTCAAAGCCAAGGGCCTTGAGTTCCTGGAAAAAGAGGTCCCTTCTTTCCTTGAAGATATTCCTCAAGGGAGGAACAATTTTTTCAAGATTGGAGAGGGCATAGGCCCCTGCCTCTTGAAGAGCGGTAAAAACACCGGAATCAATATTACTCTTTACCTTAGCCAGTCCCTGCACAAGCTCCCTTTTTCCCACGGCAAAACCAATTCTCCATCCGGTCATGCAAAAGGTCTTTGACAGGCTGTGAAACTCAATAGCCACCTCTTTGGCTCCATCAATCTCAAAGATACTCAAAGGAGGGTCTTCATAGTAGAGTTCCACATAGGCTGCATCCTGGGCTACGATAAAATCGTATTTTCTGGCAAGAGAGAGGGCCTCTTTAAAGAAATCCCGGGTAGCTGAGGCCCCGGTGGGATTATTTGGATAATTTAACCAGAGGATCTTTGTGCGTCTGAGGATATCCTCCGGAATCTTGCCAAAATCAGGTAAAAAGTCCCTTTCCCAGGTAAGGGGCATATAATAGGGTTCCCCATCTGTAAAGATGGTCCCCAAGTGATAGACTGGATAAGCCGGTTCAGGACAGAGGACTACATCTCCGGGATTAATGAAGGCAAGAGGAAAGTGGGCAATCCCTTCCTTGGAACCAATGAGGGCAACAACCTCCCCCTCTGGATCAAAGCTTACGCCAAAGCGCCTTTGCATGTATTCGGCACAGGCTTTACGATAGAATAAACTTCCAGGATTATCCGGATATCTGTGATATCCCGGTTTTTCAAGGGCCTTTTTGGCAACCTCCACAATCTCCTGGGGGGTTGGAATATCCGGGTCTCCAATGCCAAGGTCAATGACATCGGCACCCTCTTTTATCTTTTCCCTTTTCAGGCGGTCAAGTTCAACAAAAAGATAAGGGGGTACCTTCTGAAGTCTTTTAGAAAGCTCTACCATAGGGCCTCCTGAAAAACTATCTTTCCCTTTTGCCTTCAATGAATTCAAGGACCATCTGCCTGGCAAGATGGTCTGGAAACTGCTTAGGGGGATGTTTCATGGTGTAGGCTGAGATGGACAAAAGGGGGCCTCCGATCCCGCGGTCTTTAGCAAGCTTTGCACACCTTATGGCATCAATAGCTGATCCAGCAGAATTTGGAGAGTCCTCTACCTCAAGCTTTACCTCAACGGACATAGGTACCCCTCCAAAGTGCTCACCCTCTAAGCGAATGTAAGCTATCTTTTTATCCTTTAACCAGGGAACCCAATCGGAAGGGCCTATGTGGATGTTTTCCCAACCAATATCGTAGGGAATAAGACTTGAGACAGCCTCGGTCTTTGAAATCTTCTTGGTTGCAAGCCTTCCCCTTTCAAGCATATTTAAAAAGTCGGTGTTTCCTCCGAAATTGAGCTGATAGGTCCTTTTAATAGGGATACCTCTATCCACAAAAAGCTGAACGAGGGCCCTGTGGAGAATGGTTGCCCCAAGCTGGCTTTTAATGTCGTCTCCTACAGCTGGCACTCCTTCCTTTTCAAAACGAGCTCCCCACCCAGGATCGGAGACAATAAAAGTGGGCATGGCATTGACATAGGCAACCCCTGCCCTTAAACAGGCCTCGGCATAGAATCTGGCGGCCTCCTCTGAACCCACGGGAACATAACTTATTAAGACCTCTGCTCCTGTCTCCTTAAGGTGAGCAACTATGTCCTCAAGTTCGTCTTCTTTCTCCTGGGAAAGGACAAAGGCCCTCTCCTCAGGGAAATCCTTCATGTGACCGGCGTATCCATCCAGGACCTTCCCCTTCCTAACCTTTACCCCCAGTGAGGGAACCTCTCTATAAAAAATCGTTGTGCAGTTGGGTTCAACAAAAATAGCCTCCGAGACATCCTTTCCCACTTTCCGGGCATCAATATCCCAGGCACAGACAATCTCAATATCCGAAGGCCTGTATCCACCCACCTCTGGAAACATTAACCCCTTTAGGTCCTCAACCTTTTTATTGCGGTAGTAAAAAATCCCCTGAATTAAGGAGCTTGCACAATTGCCAACCCCCACCACTGCAAGTTTCACCTTCTTGGACATTTCTCCGTTCCCCCAGTAGGATTTCCCATAAAAATAACACAAATTTTTTTTATTACAACGAAAAGGGGCTACTTTTTTGTAAGCATCAATTTGGCAAGGCCTGTAACCACTTCACCAGGAAGCAGACTTATTAATCTAACCCCTTTGGTACTTCTGCCCTGAAGGGGTATTTCCTGAGATTCAATCCTAATGGCCTTTCCTGAGGAGGAAAAGATGAGGAGCTCTTCCTCACCTCTCAGGACCTCTCCGCAGGTTAAAAGGCCAGTTTTTTCACTCAGGCCATGGGCAGTAATTCCCCTTCCACCTCTTCCCTGAAGCCTGAACTCCGAAAAGGGGGTCCTCTTGCCAAAGCCCTTTTCCGTTATGGTAAAAAGAGAAGCCCCTTCTTCAACCTTTATCAAGGCTATGACTTCATCTTTCTCACTCAATCTTATCCCGGTAACTCCCTCGGCCTGCCTTCCCATGGCCCTTACTTCTTTTTCGGCAAAGTGTAGAGACTGTCCCTCCTTTGTGAGTATAATCAAGGAATCCCTTCCAGAGGTCTTCACCCCTCCTACAAGCCTATCCCCTCTCTTCAAATTGATAACAGTGCTCCCACTTTTTCTGAGGTTCTCTAATTCTTCAAAGGGAAACTTCTTGGCAACACCCTTCTGGGTTATCAGAAAGAGAAAGCCCTCCTCGGCGTGGGGAAGCACAAAGGAGACCTCTCCCTCCAAGGCCGGGATAAAGTTCTTAATATGAGTGCCCTTGGCTTGTCTGGTTGAAAGGGGAATCTCCTTTAATTCCAGGGGATAGACCCTGCCCTCAGCAGTAAACACCAGAACTGCTGAAGCATCCTCTACCTGGAGTGCGCTCTTCAGGGTTTCCTCTCCGGTAAAGGCAATAACACCCTTCCCTCCTCTCTTCTGGGTGGAAAATTGCTCAACCGGTAGTTTGCGAAGGTATCCCTCTTTGCTAACAGTCACAATAACCTCTTCCCGTGGTCTTTCTTCCTCAACCACCTCTATGTCCCTTTCAAGGATCCTTGTTTTTCTCTCATCTCCATATCTTTCGGCTATTTCTTTAAGCTCCTCCTCAAGAACAGTCAGAAGGGTGGGCTCATGGGTCAGGATCTTTTCATAGTAGGCCATGGCCCTTTTGAGCTCTTCATATTCAAGTAAGATCTTTTCTCTTTCCAGGGCTGTAAGTCTCTGCAGTCTTAAGTTTAGAATCTCCTGAGCTTGAATCTCTGTGAACTGAAAGCGCTGGATTAATCTCTCTTTGGCAGTTTTGGGGGTATCTGAGTTCTTAATCAGCTCAATGATTTCATCTAAGTGCTGAAGGGCCTTTAGAAAACCCTCTAAGATGTGAGCCCGCTCTCTTGCCTTTCGCAGGTCATACTGGGTGCGACGAAGGATAACCGTTCTTCGCCAGTTAAGAAAGTGCTGGAGCATATCCTTGAGGGTCAAAACCTCGGGTCTTCCCTGCACCAGGGCCAGAAAGATGATCCCGAAACTGGTTTCAAGGGGAGTATGTTTAAAGAGTTCTCTGGCTATGGTATGAGGGGCCTGGGACCACTCTTTTTTCAGCTCAATAACCACCCTCAGCCCGTCACGATCCGATTCATCTCTTATGTCTGAGATACCCTCAATCTTCTTATCTCTTACAAGCTCGGCAATCCTCTCCACCACCTTGGCCTTATTGACCTGGTAGGGTAGTTCTGTAAAAACGAGCTTAGCCCTATCCCTTTCCATCTCAACCCTGTATTTGGCCCTCATCCGGATAATCCCCTTGCCTGTCTCATAGGCCTTTTTAATACCTTCAATTCCCACTATGATAGCCCCGGTTGGAAAATCCGGCCCTTTTACATACTGCAGTAAATCCTCAGTGGTAAGTTCGGGATTCCTCAAGAGGGCAATAAGGGCAGAGACTACTTCAGAGAGATTGTGCGGAGGGATGTTTGTAGCCATGCCCACAGCAATCCCTGCCGATCCGTTGACAAGGAGATTGGGAATCTTTGAGGGTAAAACCACCGGCTCCCTAAGGGTATTATCGTAGTTTGGGGTGAACTCAACCGTCTCCTTTTCAATATCTGCAAGAAGCTCATGGGCTAAGCGGGTAAGTCTGACCTCAGTATAACGCATAGCTGCTGGGGCATCTCCATCCATAGAGCCAAAATTCCCCTGTCCATCAATGAGGGGATAACGCATGGTGAAGTCCTGAGCCATTCTGACAATGGCCTCATAGACAGGCATATCTCCGTGGGGATGATACTTTCCAATGACCTCTCCCACAATCCTTGCACTCTTTTTAAAGGGCTTGTTCCAATCGTTGCCTGCTTCATACATGGCATAGAGGATGCGTCTCTGCACGGGTTTGAGCCCATCTCTTACATCAGGAAGGGCTCTTCCCACAATTACACTCATGGCATAATCAAGATAACTCTCCTTGAGCTCCTCTTCCAAGGGCACAACAATAACTTCTCCCATATAAAAGGCTCCTCCTCTATGATTTCTTTTGCAAAATTAGTTTTTTAGATACCCGCAAGACCTTTAGGTCTTGCTTAAAAATCAATAAACACCTAAAAAAACGCAACCAACGGGTTTCCGCTACCAAAAACTTAAAAAGAACCGTAATTTTACAAGGGTCTATAGATTTTTCATTCTCTCAAAACTCTTTTCTATATATCCTCTTACCTCGGCAAGGAGCCTGTTTTTATCCCTGAGGGTGAAACCCTTAACATCTATGACCGGACCTATGGAGACCAAGACCTCCCTTTCCCTGAGATCAAACCAAAGCTTGCCCTTGGGCAAGATCCTGAAGGTCCCCCAGATAGCTACAGGGCAAACCGGGACACCGGCCTTTATGGGGATCAAAAAGCCGGCTGTCTTAAAGGGCAATAGCTCTCCGTTCTGGCTTCTTGTCCCCTCAGGAAAGACAACCAAGGATACCCCCTCTTTGAGTCTCTCCACACAGGCAAGCAAACTCTTAAGCCCTTCCTTGGGGTCTTCTCTCTCAACAGGAACATACCCCAGGGCCCTGATACCCCAGCCAAAAAAGGGGATGTCAAAGAGACTCTTTTTGGCTAAAAACCTTATATTGTATGGCTTTAAGAGACTCTCAAGCACAGGAATGTCAAGCTGACTCTGATGATTTGCCATAAAGACATAGTTTTTCCCCCTCTCAGGAAGGGCCTCAGCCAGGACCCTAACCCTGATTCCAAGAACCTTTAAAAGCAGGTGACACCAGAGCCAGGCAAAAAAATGCCTCCTTGTAAGTATTGCAAGCATGCCAATAACGGGGACTGTCAACAACACATAAAGCCAGACTAAGATATTTCTTATCACCTCTGAAGGCCTTAAAGACATCTCTATGCAAGAAAGTTCCTGAGGATTCTTACTCCCTCGGGGATCTCATCTCCTTTAAAATCCCATTCTAAGGGTGGTTTTTTCAACCTCATCCAGGTCTCAAGGGAGGTCCCAATGGATTCAGGATGGAATTGAACCCCCTCAAGGGGGTAGCTTTTATGTCTGATTCCCATGATTTCTCCATCCTCACTCCTTGCCGTTACCTCAAACTCAGCAGGCAGGGTTCCAGGGTCAACAGCTAAGGAGTGATACCGCATGGCAGAGAAGGGGTTAGGCAGTCCCTGAAAGACCCCCTTTCCATCGTGATAGATCTGGGAGACCTTGCCGTGCATGAGCCTTTTGGCCTTAACAATCCTTCCCCCAAAGGCCTGAGCCATACACTGGTGCCCTAAGCAGACCCCCAGAATGGGGACCCTTCCTGCATATTCCCTGATAAGCTCAATGGAAATACCGGCTTCATTGGGGGTGCAGGGGCCTGGGGAAATAATGATATGGCTTGGATTCAGACCCTCAATTTCACTTAGGGCTATCTCATCGTTTCGGTAAACAAGAATCTCCCCTCCCCAGAGCTTTTCCACCATAATTCCCACAAGCTGGACAAGATTGTAGGTAAAGGAGTCATAATTATCTATGACGAGGATCCTCTTCATAGGAAGTATCCCTTTCCAAAAAGTTCAAGGGCCTTTTCCAGGGCCTTGGCCTTATTTATGGTCTCTTCAAATTCACGCTCAGGCACAGAATCAGCCACAATTCCTGCACCTGCCTGTAAGTATAAACGATTTTTCTTCTGAAAAAAGGTCCTTATGGTAATACAAAAGTCCATATTTCGGGAAAAGCCAAAATAACCCACAGCCCCGGCATAGGGCCCTCTGACCACCCTTTCCAGTTCTGCAATAATCTCCATGGCCCTGATTTTAGGGGCCCCGGAGACAGTTCCTGCCGGAAAACAGGCCCTGAAGGCTGAAAACATGTCCTCTCCATCCCTTAAAATTCCACGCACTCCTGATACAAGGTGCATAACATGGGAATATCTCTCCACCACAAGGAGCTCATAGACATCAACACTGCCATATTTTGAGACCCTCCCCAGGTCATTTCTCCCGAGATCAACGAGCATAATGTGTTCGGCAAGTTCTTTTTCATCCCTTTTAAGCTCCTCTTCCAGGGCAAGGTCTTCAGCCTCAGTTGCCCCTCTTTTTCTCGTCCCAGCAATCGGCCTTGTTTCAACCCTCTTTTCTTCAACTCTAACCAGGATCTCCGGAGAG
Source organism: uncultured Caldimicrobium sp. (assembly GCA_964436655.1). GTDB lineage: Bacteria > Desulfobacterota > Thermodesulfobacteria > Thermodesulfobacteriales > Thermodesulfobacteriaceae > Caldimicrobium. The sequence continues at coordinate 1,309 of CAYTDX010000049.1, read as the reverse complement.
GCCCCAATCAAAATCTCATCCTGCATCCGCAGGTAAAACATGTAGGGAGAAGGATTGATCTTTCTCAAGCCCCTATAGAGATAAAAGGAGGTGTGGGGGTTTGCCAAAAGCTCGTCTTCTACAAAAAACCTCTGAGAAAGGACTGCCTGAATAATGTCTCCAGCAGAGATATACTCTTTTGTCCTCTTTACCATATCCAGAAAGGTCCCTTTTTCTAATTCTGGAGACAACTTCAGGACCTTTTTTAGCCTGGGCTGTTTTATCCGGCTTTTCTGCAGGGCCCTTACAAGCCCTTTGAGCTCAACTTTTGCCTCCTCATAAAGGGCTCCCGGGGAGGCCCCTTCTAAGGGTACCAGTAGGACTACAAAATAGCTATGTCTGAGCCTATCATAGATCAGAAGCTTTTTAGGAAAGATGAAGCGTAGATCGTAAAAATCAAGGGTATCTTTACCTCTTGGAACCCTCTTTTCAAAAAAGGAGACCATCTCATAGCTGACATATCCAACGGCACCCCCCCAGAATCTGGGTAATCCCTCCATATGGGGCACCCGGAATTCCCCGATTATCTCCTTCAATTTATCCAGGGGATCATCACACTCATAAAACTCATCCTTTTTTCCCGATAACCAGACCCTGTTGCCCTTGCTCTGAAAGGTTAAAAAGGGATCAAACCCCATAAAGCTATACCTGGCCCACTTCTCTGGACCCTCCATACTCTCAAAAAGAAAGATCTCCTCCCTTTCGTCAAAAAGCTTGTAAAAAAGAGAGATGGAGGTCTCAAGATCAGCGGGAATCTCTGCGTAAAGGGGAATAAGATTATAGGATTCCGCAAGTTTCAGAAACCCCTCTTTCTCAGGATAGATCTCCACTCTTCAGGACTCCTTAAGAATTTTTGGAAGGTTCTTCAGCTCAACAAGCCTCTGGGACCCAAGGCTTAGGTCCTTCACCAGGATTTTATCCTCCTTCAACTCGTTTTCACCTAAGATCAGGGCAAATCTTGCTCCCCTTTTATCGGCTTCTCTCAAAAGGGCCTTAAGACTCCTCTCTTCAAAGAGGGCCTCCACCCTGACCTTTGCCTCCCTCAGGGCTTGAACTACCTCAAGCCCTTTTCTCTTAGCGGGATCTCCGAGGGGAATAAAGACTGCCAGGGGCCTGATCTCCTCCTCAAGAAAGAGGGGTAGCCCCTCTTCTCCAAAGACACAAAGGGCCCATCTTTCAAGCCCTATGGCCAAACCCGTTGCAGGAAGCTCTGGCCCTCCTAATTCCTTGATGAGATAATCATACCTTCCTCCAGCACAAACGGTATCCT
>CAYTDX010000048.1:0-11389 GCA_964436655.1 uncultured Caldimicrobium sp. | reverse complement strand
AGGATACAAATGAACTCTTCGGAAAATTTGTTTAAGGGGTTCTGGTAGCCGCAAGACCTTTAGGTCTTGCAAAATAAACTCAGGAGGCCTTAAAGACAATCAGCGACCATCCCTTTAGAAACTCCCTTTTCAGTCTTTTAAATCCCATACTTTTATAGTGTTCTTCAAGCTCCGGAAGGTCTTCCTTCAAAACCCCTGAGAGAATAAGGATTCCCTTTAAAGGATGCAAGATCTCTTTGAAAAGCCTCGCCAGATTTTTTAATTCCCTGAAACCAATATTGGCAAGCACAAGATGAAAATCTGAGGCGGTAACCTCCTTTGAAATCCGGATTTTATCAGAGACCCCATTGGCCTCGGCATTTTTCTGAGTTACCTCAAGGGCAAGCTCATCAATATCCACAGCCCACACCTCCGCCTTGGGGCAGAGTTTAGCGCCTGCAATAGAGAGGATCCCTGACCCACATCCCATATCAAGGATCTTGGGCTGGCTCTCATTCTTACAGATCTTCTCTAAATAGGTCTCAAGATTTTCAAGCATAAGCTGGGTTGTGGGATGATGCCCTGTTCCAAAGGCCTGTCCAGGATCAATGTAAACAGGAAGAACCCCCTCCTGTGGATAGAATTCCTCCCAGGTAGGCAGTATCCAGAATCTTTTTCCCACTTTGAGAGGTTTAAAGTGATACTTCCAGATAACCTCCCAGTTTTCCCTTTTGATAAGGGTATATTCCGGAAGGACCCCTTGAAAAGGGGCCGCTATCCTCTCAAGTTGATACAATCTATCCTGATCTTCGGGTTTGAGGTTTATGGGAAAATAGAATCTAAATATCACCTCTTTATCTGTTTCTTCAGTCTCCCAGGCAAGATTTTGACTGGCATAAAACTCCTCCTCCAGGGCATCTGCCACATCCTTAGGAGCCCTTAAACTAAAGAGCAGATACATCCTTAGGCCTCAACCTGAAAGCTTTGTTGTGAACCAGTTTTTTGAAGAGACCTTTCTCCCTCAGCGTATCTCTTCTGAGCAAGTTCCATTCTAGTCTTCATTTCAAGGGCTGTTGCCCTTTGAGCAACTGCTAAGTCCTGAGGGGAGGGATCAGCCGGAGCAAGGGCTGCTGCTCTCACAATCTGCATCTTTCTTATGGTCTCCTCTGGATCTGCCTCGGGGGATACATCAATGGAAACCTCTCCTCCTGTGATATAGTTTCTTCCATCTGGCCCCTGGGTATAAGAATAATGCACAGCTCCGGCATATTGTCCCCCAACGGCCTTATGGGCCATCTCATGCATTATCACCTGCTTTTCTCTTAATTTGAGTTTCTCTATTATCATTCGGATCTTGTAATTTTCAATCTCTCTACCGGGCAAAGAAAACTTATTCCCTATCTGCATAGGAGTTTTCAGCGTTCCCGAGCCTTAATGTTAATGAATTCTTTGCAAGGTTGTTTTTTTGTGGTAGCCGCAAGACCTTTAGCCTACAATAAAAAGTACAACCTAAGAGTTGTGTAAAGCATATACCTAAAAAGACCTATAATTTTGCAAAGGTCTTTTAGTATAATAATTAAAAAATACTTCTCGTCAAGGACACAAGCATCCTTGCAAATAAGCACCATTCCTCCTCACCCCAGCCTTCTCACACTTGATAGCTTTCCCTTGACAGAGCCTGAGAGAGGCTTTACATTTGGTATAAATGTGGAGGAGTGCCCGAGTGGCCGAAGGGGGCCGACTCGAAATCGGCTGAGGGGGTGTTAAGCCCCCTCCGGGGGTTCAAATCCCTCCTCCTCCGCTTCTGCCCCTTTCTCTTGTATTAACTCTCTTAAATCTTGAGATCTTGCAAAATTATGGTTCTTTTAAAATTTCTGGTAGCCGCAACCCGTAGGTTGCGTGTTTTTTTGGATTTTTATTGATTTTCTCGCAAGACCTAAAGGTCTTTCGGCTACCGAAAAAGACTAATTATGCAAAGAGCTCATAAAACTTTCTTGCGTGCTTACCTTATAGGGAAAAAGCCCTTTCTCTTGTCTTTTCCTGAAAATCCGTTATATTTTACTTATTGCTTGAGAGGTGGGGCATCCCCTTTCAGGCTTAAAAATAAATGCAAGGAGGTTTCAAAATGCCCTTAGATCCTGAGGTGAAAAATCAAATTATTGCCCACTTTCAGAGACACCCTCAAGACACGGGCTCACCGGAGGTGCAAGTTGCCCTCCTTACGGCAAGAATTAAACAACTTGAAGAACACCTTCGGACCCATCGGAAAGATTTTCACTCCCGCAGAGGGCTGATGATGCTTATTGGCCAGAGAAGGTCTCTCCTTGACTACCTGAAAAAGAAAGACTTCTCACGCTATCAGGCCCTTTTAAAAGAACTCGGCCTAAAGAAATAAAATAGGTTTTCAGGTATCTTTTTGAAAACCAGCGCAGGCTGAAGGTCTTGCGCCTACCTCTGAATTTCTGAATTTAAAATCTTTTCCGGGTTTGGTAGCCGCAAGCTTCAGCTTGCGTCAGATTTTAAGGATTTTTTATTTTTGAAAATATATGCAGGCTAAAGCCTGCGGCTACCAAATCTTTAAACCCTATCTAAAGCAGGCTAAAGGTCTTGCGGTTGCCGAAAAAACTTTTGCAAAGAACCCCTGTGATATAAGCAGGGCAGGGGCCTTCCCCCTGCCCTACCCTTACACCCAACCAAGTTCTTCGTAGAGAACTCTTCCTGTTCCTGCGGGGACAAGTCTTCCGATAATGACATTTTCCTTAAGGCCTTTGAGATAGTCAACCTTGCCAGCTAAGGAGGCCTCTGTTAACACCCTCGTTGTCTCCTGGAAAGAGGCAGCAGAGAGCCAGGAATCTGTAAGAAGGGCTGCCTTGGTAATTCCCAGGATAACAGGCTCAGCCACAGCCGGTTTCCCTCCCTGGGCAAGAACCTTATCGTTTTCTGCCTCAAAGTGAACCCTATCCACATATTCCCCTATCATAAAGGGGGTATCTCCAGCATCCTTTATCTTTACCTTCTTCAACATCTGCCTGATGATGACCTCAAAGTGCTTGTCATTAATCTTAACGCCCTGAAGTCTGTAAACCTCCTGGATCTCTTCAACAAGGAAGCTTGCCACTCCCTTCACCCCTGCTACCTTGAGGATATCGTGAGGATTGGGAGAACCCTCAATCAGTGGTTCTCCGGGTTTTACTACATCTCCCTCTCTCACTACGATGTATTTACCCTTGGGTAACATATATTCCTTGGCCTCTCCTACTTCTGGCTGGACCACAAGTCTTTTTCTTCCGCGCACATCCTTTTCAAAGAGGATCCTTCCTTCAATCTCACTGATAATGGCACTTTCCTTGGGTTTTCTGGCCTCAAAGAGATCCGTAACCTTGGGAAGACCACCTGTAATATCCTTTGCTTTCAGGGCCTCTCTGGGAATACGGGCTATGACATCTCCGGCCTCTACCTGATCACCTTCCTGCACGCTTATAATGGCTCCCACAGGGAGCTCATATCTTGCCTTCCCTCTCCCCTCAGGAAGATCAATTGTCCTTCCTTTGTCATCTTTAATGGAGACCCTGGGTCTGTAATCAGTGAGTTTATAATCCCTGACCACGATGGTGATTCTCCCTGTGGTTGGGTCAATCCTCTCATCTACAGTTACGCCATCAATAATATCCCCGAATTTAACCTTTCCGGAGGCCTCTGTAATAATGGGCATGGTATAGGGATCCCATTCCACAAGAAGGGTCCCTGCCTTTACCTCTTCTCCCTCTTCCACACGGATTTTGGCTCCATAAACCACAGGATATTTCTCAAGGATCCTTCCATCTGGGCCTTCAAGGGCTATCTCTCCCTGCCGATTTAAGGCAACCAGTGTTCCATCGGACCTTCTTACAACCCTGAGATTTATATACTTCACTCTTCCCTGAGACTGGGCCACATGTTGACTCTGCTCAAGGGCCTTCCCAACGGCACCACCTATGTGGAAGGTTCTCATGGTAAGCTGAGTTCCAGGCTCACCAATTGATTGAGCCGCAATAATTCCAACGGCCTCTCCAATTTCAACCAGCCTTCCGGTAGCAAGATCCCTTCCATAACACCTTCTGCAGACCCCAAATTTGGCCTCACAGGTCATCACCGAGCGGATAGCTACCTTCTCAATTCCTGCTTCCTTGAGCTTGAGGGCCTTCTTTTCATCGATCTCCTCATTAGCTTTGACAAGAACCTCCCCTGTCAGGGGATCAACGATGTCCTCAAGGGCAACCCTGCCAAGGACCCTGTCCCAGACAGGTTCAATAATCTCGCCACCCTCAATGAGATGACCAATCTCTAAACCATCAATGGTTCCACAGTCCTCCTCAGAGACTATACAGTCCTGGGATACATCTACCAACTTCCGGGTGAGATATCCCGCATTGGCGGTCTTCAAGGCTGTATCAGCCAGCCCTTTTCTGGCTCCATGGGTGGATACAAAGTATTCAAGCACAGAGAGCCCCTCTCTAAAATTGCTCTTAATGGGTGTCTCAATAATCTCTCCTGAAGGCTTGGCCATAAGGCCTCTCATACCTGCAAGCTGTCTGATCTGATCTTTAGAACCACGAGCCCCTGAAAAGGCCATGATATACACAGGATTAAAACTGGGCCCAATCACCTTTTCTCCATCCGGACCGGTGTATTCACCTGTCTCCATCTTTTTCATCATCTCATCGGTAATTCTCTCTGTGGTTGTGGACCAGATATCTACGGCCTTGTTATATCTTTCTGACTCGGTAATCAATCCATCCTGATACTGCTCCCAGAGCTCGGCAATCCTTTTCTCAGCCTCTTTCAGGATCTCTGTCTTTTTCTCAGGAATCACAAGATAGTCTATGGAAATGGAGAGCCCTGCTCTTGTAGCCATGGCATACCCAAGATCCTTAATGCGGTCAGCAAAGAGAACTGTCTTCTTGAGCCCGGCCCTGCGATAGGAGACATTAATCAGATCCTGAAGCTCCTTTTTCCTCAAAGGTTTGTTGTATTCCTCAAAGGGTATCTCCTCAGGAACTATTGTTGAAAAGATAACCCTGCCAACGGTTGTATCAATGAGCTTCCCGTTCATTCTGACCTTTACCTTGGCCTGAAGGTGCACCTCTCCTGAAAGATAGGCCAAAAAGACCTCTTCTCGGTCTTTAAAGATCTTTCCCTCGCCAGGGGCAAAGGGCCTCTCCATGGTCATATAAAAGGACCCAAGGACCATATCCTGAGTGGGATAGACAACAGGGATTCCATTCGCAGGGAGTAGAATGTTGTTAGTGGAGAGGATGAGCACCCGGTTCTCAATCTGGGCCTCAACTGAAAGAGGCACATGCACAGCCATCTGGTCTCCATCAAAGTCTGCATTGTAGGCCACACAGACTAAGGGATGAAGCTGGATGGCTTTGGTATCAAGGAGCACCGGCTCAAAGGCCTGAATACCAAGACGATGAAGTGTGGGAGCACGATTGAGCATAACAGGATACTCCTTGACGATCTCCTCAAGGGCATCCCAGACCACCATGTGCTCTTCTTCCACAAGTTTTCTGGCTGTCTTTATATTGGTGGCATACCCATTTCTTTCAAGCCAGCCAAAGATGTAGGGTTTGAAAAGCTCAAGGGCCATCTTCTTGGGTAATCCACACTGATGCATCCTGAGTTCAGGGCCAGCAACAATTACGGATCTTCCAGAGAAATCCACCCTCTTTCCAAGGAGATTCTGCCTGAAACGCCCCTGTTTACCCTTTAAAACATCTGAAAGACTCTTCAAGGGCCTCCGGTTAGGTCCTGTGACAGGTCTTCCTCGCCTTCCATTATCAAAGAGGGCATCTACCGCCTCCTGAAGCATCCTCTTTTCGTTTCGGAGAATAATCTCCGGTGCATCAAGGTCAATAAGCTTTTTTAAACGCACATTTCTATTGATGACCCTTCTGTAAAGGTCGTTCAGATCAGAGGTAGCGAATCTTCCTCCCTCAAGGGGGACAAGTGGTCTGAGCTCAGGAGGAATAACCGGAATGACCTGTAAAATCATCCATTCGGGTTTATTGCCCGACTCAAGAAAGCTCCGGATAAGCTGGAGCCTCTTCCCTAACTTCTTTCTTCGGGCCTCACTATGGGTAGTTTGCATTTCCACCTGGATGTCCCTGGCAATCTTTTCAAGGTCAAGCCCCTTTAAGAGCTCGTATATGGCTGAGGCACCTGTTCCAATCTTTATCTTATCTCCATAAGTCTCCTGTAGATAGTAATATTTTTCCTCCGTTAAAAGGGTTCCCACGGGAAACTCATCAACGGCACTTTCCATGACCACATACCTTTCAAGATAGAGGACCGACTCTACCTCTTTGAGGGTCATGTCCAGAAGGAGACCAATCTTTGAGGGAATGCTTCTCAGGAACCAGATATGGGCAACAGGGGCAGCCAGCTCTATGTGCCCCATTCTCTCCCTGCGAACCTTACTCTGGATAACCTCAACGCCACACTTCTCGCAGATAACTCCTCTGTGTTTTTGCCCCCTATACTTCCCACAGATACACTCAAAGTCCCTCACAGGACCAAAAATCTTAGCACAAAAAAGGCCATCTCTCTCAGGCTTAAGGGTCCTGTAATTTATGGTCTCTGGCTTCTTTACCTCTCCGTAACTCCATTCCCTGATCTTCTCAGGGCTTGAAAGGGCAACCTTGACAGCCCTGAGACGAAGCATGTCTTTGGGTTTTTCAAGAATACTTAAGAGTTCTCTCATCTAACTCCCCCCGTAAAGGCTTATTCTTCAATAAGTTCTACATCTAAGGCCAGCCCCTGGAGCTCCTTGGTTAACACCCTGAAGCTTTCAGGGATACCAGCCTCAAGGAAATTTTTACCTTTGACAAGCTTTTCATACATTCTGGTCCTGCCCTCCACATCGTCACTCTTGACCGTCAAGAATTCCTGTAAGGTATAAGCCGCACCATAGGCCTCAATGGCCCATACCTCCATCTCTCCAAGCCTCTGACCACCAAACTGAGACTTACCTCCTAAGGGCTGCTGAGTTATCAGAGAATATGGTCCTGTGGATCTGGCATGGATCTTATCATCCACTAAGTGGTGGAGTTTAAGCATGTGCATACATCCAACGGTCACCCTCTCCATAAAGGGTTCTCCAGTCATACCGTCATAGAGGATGGTTGTTCCGGATTCATCCAGGTCAGCCAGCTTTAGCCACTTTTTGATCTCCTCTTCTTTTGCTCCTGAAAATACAGGGGTTGCAACAGGGATCCCCTCTTCATAGGCCTTGGCCAGCTCAAGGATTTCTTCCTCACTCTTTCCTTCAACAAGCCTTTCAAATTCCTCTTCTGTAAAGATTTCCTTGAAGAGATTTTTAACTGCCTCCACCTGATAGGCCTGGGCAAGTCTGGCAAGTTTGGCTCCAAGCTCCTTACAGGCCCAGCCTAAGTGGGTTTCAAGCAACTGACCAATATTCATACGGGATGGCACTCCTAAGGGGGAAAGGATCATATCTACCGGTCTTCCATCCGGTAAAAAGGGCATATCCTCAATGGGCACTATCTTTGAAACCACACCCTTGTTCCCGTGGCGACCGGCCATCTTGTCTCCGGGCTGAAGTTTTCTCTTCATAGCCACATAGACCTTTACAATCTTTAAAACCCCAGGTGGTAGTTCCTCACCCTTCTTGATTTTGTTTATCTTGGCTTCATATTCCTCCATTACCTCTCTTCTTCTCTTTTCAAAATTCTTCCAGAGCTCCTGTAAAAGGGCCTTTTTCTCCTGGGGAGCCACATCCTTTAATTTTCCAAGGATCGCTACAGGGAGACTTGCTAAAATCTCCTCGGTAAAGGGTTCGCCCTTTTTCAAAAAGACCTCCCCTTCCCATTCCAGGTCCGCTTTGGCCTTTTCTCCGGAAAGCACCTGAGAAAATTTTAAGACCAGGCCCTTTTGTAAGACCTCAAGCACATCTGCCTGAGCTCGCAGTAAGTTTGCAATGGCCTCATCCTCCTTGGCTTTAGCTCTGGAGTCCTTTTCTACACCCTTTCTGGTCAATACCTTGGTATCAATAACAATTCCCTCAATTCCTGCGGGCACCCTTAGGGAGGTATCCTTAACATCCCTTGCCTTCTCACCAAAGATGGCCCTTAAAAGCCTTTCTTCAGCTGTAAGGGTAGTTTCTCCCTTGGGGGTAACCTTGCCCACTAAAATATCTCCAGGACGAACATAGCTTCCGATCTTGACTATACCGCTGTCATCAAGATGCAGAAGGCCCTCCTCGCCGACATTGGGAAGATCTCTGGTGATTTCCTCCTTTCCAATCTTGGTCTCCCTGGCTACGCACTCAAATTCCTCTATATGAATGGAGGTAAAGACATCCTCTTTTACAAGCCTCTCAGAGATAATAATGGAATCCTCAAAGTTATACCCTCTCCAGGGCATAAAGGCCACAATCACATCCTTTCCCAGGGCCAGTTCTCCCTTCTCCATAGAGGGACCATCAGCCAGGATTTCTCCCTTTTTTACCCTTTGTCCTGGTTTCACCACAGGTTTCTGGATGAAGGTGGTGTTCTGGTTAGATTTTACCCACTTTACCAGATTGTAAACCTTAACCTCAGGCAGGCCATCCACCTCTGATTCGTATCGCACAACAAGTCTGAGGCTGTCAACCTCCTCAACCACTCCATCTTTCTCCGCAAGCAAGAGATATCCCGAGTTCCGCGCAACACTCCTTTCCATACCGGAACCCACCAAAGGGGCCTGAGCTCTCAAAAGAGGCACCGCCTGTCTTTGCATGTTTGACCCCATAAGGGCACGATTGGCATCGTCATGTTCCAAAAAAGGGATGAGAGAGGTTGAAACACTGACTACCTGAGCTGGATAGAGGTCAACCAGATCTACCTCCTCCCTTTTGGCCATGATAAACTCTCCATTCTTTCTGGCAGGAACCACCTCATCCAGTATGCTTCCATCCTTTCCTAAAGGAATGGTGGACTGAGCAATGACCATATCCCTTTCTTCAGCGGCATTCAAATAGATCACTTGAGTGGTAACCTTACCATCCTTCACAAGCCGGTAAGGCGTCTCAAGAAATCCATAAGGATTGGTCAGGGCAAAGGTGGTGGGAGATATAATCAGACCAATATTTGGACCCTCAGGGGTCTCAATGGGACAGATCCTTCCATAGTGGCTGGGATGGACATCTCTGACTTCAAAGCCTGCCCTCTCACGGGTAAGCCCTCCAGGACCAAGGGCAGAAAGCCTTCTCTTATGCGTAAGCATGGAGAGAACATTAGTCTGATCCATGAATTGAGAAAGCTGTCCCTGAGCAAAAAACTCCTTTACCGCAGCCAACACGGGTTTGCTATTAATCAGATCACCTGGGGTAAGATTCTCCACCTCCTCAAGCTGAAGCTTCTCTCTTATGATCCTTTCCATCCGCATAAGACCAACTAAAAATTGATTCTCCACAAGCTCCCCAACGGGTCTCACCCTTCTGTTAGAGAGGCTATCTATGTCATCTCCCTCTTCCTCTTGATCCTTCATCCGAATGAGCTCCTTCAATATGGCTATGACATCATCTAAGGTAAGGGTCCTTTGGGTAATAGGTATATCCAGACCCAGTCTCAGGTTCATTTTGTATCTTCCGATCTCTGAAAGGTCATAGGTCTGAAGGTCAAAAAAGAGGGAATTAAAATAGGCCGTTGCCACTTCTAAGGTGGCTGGACTTGTAGGCCTCATCTTCTTATAGATCTCAAGAAGGGCCTCCTCCCTGTTTCTTGACTTATCCGTCTTTAAGGAGTCCCTTAAGGCCAGGGAATAACGATGGATATCTGTAAAAAGGACATCCACCTCCTTGATTCCCCTTTCTCTCAAAATCTTCAGGGTATCTGCGGTGATCTCAGTGTTGATAGGGACAAGTTCCTCTCCAGTCTCTTTATCCACAATATCCTTGGCTGTAATTTTTCCAAGAATGAGGGAATCATCCCCGGTAACTTTATTTATTCCCAATTCCTTGAGTTTTCTAATAACCCCCGCACTGATAACCTTCCCCTTTTTCAGAAGCACTTCCCCTGTCTCAGGATGGACAAAGTCTGACTCTACCTTTCTACCTGCCAGGATCTCAAAGTCAAGCTCTCTCTCCACCCCGTCAGGAAGTATGTAATATCTCTCCCGAGGGTAAAAGAGGTTCAAAATGGCCTCTTCACTTAGTCCCATGGCCTTAAGAAAGACCGTTGCGGTAATGTTTTTTCTCTTATCTATCCTTACCAGAAATCTACCTTTATAATCATAAATAAAGTCCACCCAGGAGCCCTTCACCGGAATAACCCTTCCAATGTAGGTTAACCTTCCTGCCCTGGCCTGGGTCTTATCCTTCTCAAAGATAACCCCAGGCGACCTCTGAATCTGATTCACTACCGCCCTTTCCGTGCCGTTAATCACAAACCTTCCATCCTCAGTCATAACAGGTATGGTTCCGAAGTAGAGCTCCTGCTCCTTTATATCTCTTATGCTCTTAACCCCTGTATCTGGATCAAGGTCATAGGTCACAAGTCTTACCCTGAGCTTCATAGGGGCTTCATAACTCTGACCCTTATCCTTGGCCTCAGAGGGTTCATATTCAGGGGGCAAGATCTTATAATCCATATATTCAAGCACAGCGGTTTCGGCATAATCCCTTATGGGAAAAACAAGTCTAAAACACCTGTGAATCCCCGCATCAGCCCTGTTTTCTGAGGGTGTATTAGCCTGTAAAAATTGATCGTAGGATTTTTTAGGAATAGTGATAAGGTCCGGGACATCCATAATCTGTTTGACCTTACCAAAGTTTTTTCGCACCTTCAAAGTCTTATTAAACCTTGACATTCCTGAAATCCCTCCTTTTGAGATCTCTAAAAAGACAATAAGGGCCCTCCCTCAGAGAGGGAGTTCCCTCATAACAGATTATCCCTGAATATTAACTTTGTCAAGGCTACTTAATTTCTACCTTGGCCCCTACTTCTTCTAATTTCTTTTTGATCTCCTCGGCTTCAGCCTTTGAGATACCGGTTTTAACTGGTTTAGGAGCAGTCTCAACGAGATCCTTGGCCTCTTTAAGTCCAAGACCAGTAATCTCTCTGACCACCTTGATAACATTGATCTTATTTGCCCCTGCCTCAGCCAGGACCACATCAAATTCGGTCTTTTCCTCAGCCGGAGCAGCTTCTGCTGCAGGAACAGCCCCAGGCATAGCAGCAACTGCAGCAACTGGTGCAGCAGCAGTCACACCAAATTTCTCCTCAAGTTCCTTAATGAACTGAGAGAGTTCAAGTACCGTCATGTTGGAGATAAATTCAATCACCTCTTCCTTTGTTACAGCCATCTCTTACCCTCCTTTTTATTTTCTTTAGATTTATGCCTCTCCCTTGCCCTTCTTCTCTTCAAT
>CAYTDX010000047.1:0-11750 GCA_964436655.1 uncultured Caldimicrobium sp. | reverse complement strand
AGCAAGAAGGGCCTTTTTATTCTGGTATATCTGGCTGAGCTCGGCATAGAGTTCTTTCTTGGCCTTGAGTTTTTCTTTGTAGGGCACATAACCAAAGCGCAAAAAGACAAGGCCAAGGGCAAGGAGAAGAAGGAAGGAAGTTCTCATTTTAACTCTATCTCCAGACGGAATTGATAGGTATTGGTTGAGCGCCTAAGATTTGGGGAGGAGGCCAGCTTCACCTCAGAAAAAAGGGGATTCTTTCGGAATTTGGAGAGGACTTCAAAGAGGTCCCTGGCATCAACGAAAATCTCAAGTTTCCTTTCTCTCAGGCTAAATCTCTCAATTTTGGCACCATCCGGAAGAAGCCCTGCCAGTTCATCAAGTAGAGCTAAGGGAGAAGAAGGGGTTGCATTTTTCTGACTTGCAAACTCCTCTTCAAGCTCCCTTAAGGCCTTAATTTTTTCTTCATCCAGGGTATAGGCCTTGGCTTTCTCCGGTGGTGTTAAGGTTTGAAGCGCGAAGTCAATCTTCTTGATCTCTTTTTTTAATCTGGAAATAGCCCTTTCGTATTCCCAGTTGGAGAGAAAGGCATTCAGCTGAAGGGCAATGACTCCCACAAGAAAGAGCCTTCCTGCCCTAACCAGGGCTTCTTCAAGATTAATTTTTACAGGCTCTTTGACCCTGAATTTTTTTAGATGGATGGAGGTTATAAGCTCCGGTATCTCCTTAACAGGGGCATCCTTGACCACGAGATAGGGTTTGAGGGGCTCAGGTAAGATTTTCATAATCTCATCCTTTGAAACCTGATAGGCGGTAACCCTTTTTACCCTCTCCTGGAAATCTCCTAAGGACTTGAGAAATAAAAGGAGGTCCTCAGTGCTTAGAGGGGCCTTACCAAAAAGGGAATTTAAGAAAAGGCCTCCTTCTGAGGCGACAAGTAAAAACTTTTCCTCCCTTTTGACCAGGCTCAGGGAGGGCTCTTTGGAGAGAAAGAGAAGCTCTTCGGGGATGAGGTGAGAAAAGGGAAATTCTTCTCTGAGTTCGCTAACATATGCCTTATCCCAAGCTACAAGGGTCACCTCCGTGAAGGTCTCTCCCCTTCTCGTGATAAAATGGACCCAGGCGGGATCTTTTAGAGAGATTAGATCCGGAAGCTCACTGGAAATAGCCTTCTTAAGGTCCCTCTCAGAAAGGGGGGGATAACGCCTCTTCAGGAAATAGGTCCACTCCTTACCAAGGATGAGGATTTTTTTCCTGAAGAATCTATAGAAGGGATTTTTAAGAATATCGGGTGGGGCAGGCTTAAGGCCACTTTTGCCTACCACAAAAAGGGTCTTTTTCTCAGGGGTTGCATAATAGATAAGCATCTATTCTTCCTTCCAGTAAAGGATCTCAAAGGGAGTATTGGTCTTCACCCTTAAATCAAGTCCAAACCTTATGGTATAGACAGGATCTGGATTTCCAGCCTTTATGGCAACCTCAAAGAACCGCGAGGGATAATAATAAACACCCTCATCCAGGATAATCCTTTTTCCCGTAAGCTGAAAGAGCTGAGTATCTGAAAGGAGGGTTTGATTGGAAAGAAAATCAAGGAGGGACTGAAGGGTGCCATTATCCTCAAGGTCAAGATAAGCCTGAAGCACCTCCTTTTTGGCTGTGTTGGGATTAAAGCCATTATTGGGAAGAATGGTAATAAAAGGCTCAAGCCTCTTGTAAAGCTCTCTATCCATACCCCTTATAAAGGAGAGTTCCTCCTTATACTGGATTTCGTAATTTCTGGGTTTGGGTTTCCCCTCTCTTTCATAGTAATCCTTTTCAGCCCCATTTAGCCTCGCAAAATCGTCCTGATCAATCCAGTCAAGATAGCTATCTATTATAATTCTTCTTTTCTCTTCCTCCACCCCTAAGAGCTTTAACAAATTATTAAATACATCTGTTCTAAAGGTAATAAGGGAGATAAGACCGTTGCTATCCTGTAGGGAGACCCTTACAGGGACTTCTAAGGTGGCATTTTCCAGCAAGACTTCGGTTCCATTCAGAGGAAGTCTTTTCAACCCGAGATACTGCTCGCCCTTCAAAGGCTCAATCTCTTTGCTATATACCTTTGCAGGAAGCAGGGTAAAAAGGAGTAAATTATAGGCAGAATAGGCTGAAGCCAGGGCTGACATCTTTTGAGAAAGGGAAAGACTCGCCTTTAAGTGCTCCCTAACTATCCAGTTAAAACCAATGGCCAGGGTTAAAATTATCATGGCAATAAAAAGGCTGTAAAGGGTAGCTGAGCCTGAAGTTCTTCTTTGCAAGCTTTTTCTTATTCGTCGCATCTCTTCAGGGTTTTATATAAAATTCGTTATAAAAGGCTTTTCTAAAGTTTTGCACATTTATTATACCATAAATAAAATTTTTGTTTCCCTCCTGAGTATAATCAATCTTTACAATAGAGGGGAGCTGAAGAAACTTACTTCCTTCAAACTCAGAAAACCAGTCGTAAAATCCTCTAAAACGGTCATAACCGTAATACTTGAAATTCAGGGTTTCAAGGTCTCTGAAAAAGGTAAAGGAGACCCCCCTTTTGTATTCCTCAAAGGTGAGAATCTTTTCAAGGTCTTTGAGGTCTAAGGTTGAAAGGGGAAGCTCGTAATAGATAAGATTATAGCCTTTTTCTACATTTTCCTTTTTTAGCACCAC
The DNA here is from genome assembly GCA_964436655.1 of uncultured Caldimicrobium sp. Lineage (GTDB taxonomy): Bacteria > Desulfobacterota > Thermodesulfobacteria > Thermodesulfobacteriales > Thermodesulfobacteriaceae > Caldimicrobium. The sequence continues at coordinate 9,083 of CAYTDX010000047.1, read as the reverse complement.
CAAAACCGGCAGGTCACTGGAAAAGGGAGAAAGGGAGGCATAGGCAATTAAATCCACTTTACCTATGAAAAAGGGGAACCAGAGTTTCTTTCTCTCATCGTAAACATAGCAGTCCAAGGAGGAGCTTAAGCTTCTCTGGAGCCAGAGAATTTTGGCATCCTCCCAGAAGTTAAGGCCTCTGCTGATGATACCCTCATAGTGCCTTAAACCCTGATCCAGGGCCAGGGTTGCCAGATAAACCATAACGCTAAAAATGAGGGAGGCAAGTAGAACCTCTATGAGGGTATAGCCTATAGTTTTGAAAGGTCCTTTTTTAAGGTCCATTTCTCAAAGCCTAAGGGTGTTGCGGCTACCAAATCCTTTAATCTTCAAAAGGCCTCCATGGGGGAAATAAGCATTTTATATCTCGTCACAAACACATTGTAGCTCTTCTGGGTTTTTTCTGTGGATAAAGTAAATTCTACCCTATAAAGATAAAGCTCATAGGGAGATGAAAATCCGCCCTCTCCGATGTCAATCTGGGGCCTTATCCTCTCAAGAAGGGTTGACCTCCAGCTCAGGCTTACTCGCTCCCCTAAGGAAATAGTCTCTCCACCCTTTTGAAGTTCTGCCTCCTTTAAAAGATAAGTCAGGACTTGGGGAATCTTTGAGGAAAGGAGGTTATTTTCTTTAACCTTTTCCAGATATTCAATCCCTGTTCTAAAGAGATACATAGCTGATGCTACTGCTCCTGCAAGAATAAGGGCAGAGATGAGTATTTCAAGGAGGAGAAAACCTCTGGTCTTACTTTTCAGCACCTTCCCATTCCCTGAAGGTAAGTTCACTGAAGGGGGGCTTTATCTCTATGACCCAGCTTGACCTCCCATAATGAAAATAGACCCTCCCTCCATCTGTAGTCCCTGAGGGATAAAAATGGACAGGTTTTGAAACCTCCATAAAGGCCCCCTCAACTTTAAAAGCCTCTGCATCTGAAGTGACAAGCCCTCCCTCTTTTGAGACTATCTCAATCTCCTTTCCGTATAAAAAGGCCTTCCTTCTTAATTCGGAGAGAAAAAGTAACACCCTTTCCGCCTCAATGGTTCCCTTGTATTTCTCGTATCGGGCCTGAGAAAAGGGAAGCACAACGGAGAAAATCAGCCCAGCTATAGCTATAACAACCAGAAGCTCCATAAAGGTAAAGCCAGCCTGTAAAGATGGTCTCATCTCTTATAATTTTATGACACCTGCGCTCATAACCGTTAAAATTAGAGAGATGACGATAAAACCTACCACAAGACCTGTAAGGGTGATAATGACAGGCTCAAGGAGAGTAAGGAGTCTCTTGACGGAGGTCCTAAATTTTTCGTCATGGATATTGTAAAGCTCAAAAAAAATCTCCCTGAGATTTCCTGTTTCTTCACCTACCTTAAGCATGTGAGAAAAAATATCAGGAAAAAGAGAACTGGAGGAGAAGACCTCACTTATGGAGCGTCCCTTTCTGATTTCATAAATAGAGGACTCTAAAAATTCTCTCAATTCCCTGAAACTCACCAGATTTTTAGAGAGAAAAAGGGCATCTACAAACTCAATCCCCCCCTTGAGCATGGAATGCATGGAATAGGAAAAACGGGCCAGATTTAGCTGATAAAGGAGCCCCCTCACTACAGGTATTTTGTACCAGAAACCCTGAAAATAGGGACGCAGAAAAGCGAAATAACCCCTTCTGTAAAGAATCAGAAAAGCTACAAAACCGGGGATTATGAAGAATATGGCCTTTCCTGAAAAGAGATATCCTATGGTCAGAAGAATCTTGGCTGGCAGGGGGAGATTGGTCTGACCAAAAATAGAGAAAAATCTGGGAAGGATAAATTTAAAAATTACAAGGAGGGTTACAAAGCTTGCAACCACTAAAAAGAAAGGATAGGTGAGGGTATTTTGAATTTCCCTTCTGAATTGGATCTGAAACCTCAGATAATCGGCGATGTTTTCAAAGGCCTGAGGCAAATTTCCGATACTTTCTCCAGATGAAATCATGCTTAAAATAAGCTCATTAAATATCTTTCTCTCCCGAAAGGAATTCACCACACTCTTTCCATGCTGCAGATCCTTGAGTATCTCTCTGAGAATCTTCTGGAAATCTGGATGGGGCACCGAGGAGATCAGTATCTCAAAGGCCTTGTCTATGGTGATCCCTGCCTTAAGCAGTATGCTTAATTCCCGGAAAAAGCCATACAGGACCTCATCACTAACACCTCTCTTAAAAAAGCTGATTCCCTTTATAGAGAGACTCCGTCTCTCTTTGAGGTCAAGAACAAAATAGCCCTTTTTTCTTAAAAGCTCTTTGGCTTGATCTATGGAATCTGCAGAGATATGACCTGAAAAGGTCTTACCTGTTGAGTCTGCTACTTGATATTCAAATTCCATGCCTTTAAGCCACCCTCAGGACCTCTTCAGGGGTGGTGATACCCTTCAGAACCTTAAGAAAACCATCTTCTCTAAGGGTACGAAAGTTATATTCCCTTTTGAGTTCAACCTTTAAGGCCTCAAGGGACTTGGTCTTTACAAAAAGTTCTTTCAAGGAGTCTGTGTATTCAAATAGTTCAAATATGGCCACCCTTCCAATATAACCGGTTTGCACACAATGATTGCAACCCCTTCCCCTTTTAGGATGAAATCCATTCTCAGAAAAAAGGCCTCTATATTTCTGATAAAGGTCCTCTATCTCATATTGTTCTATAATTCTTTCCACAGGAACCTCCTCGGCACATCTCGGACATACCCTTCGGACTATTCTCTGAGCTATAAGTCCGATAACGGATGCATTAAGAAGATAATCCTCAAGCCCCATCTCAATAAGCCTGAAAAGGGCACTCGGGGAGTCATTGGTGTGGAGAGTGGAGAGAACAAGATGGCCTGTTAAGGCTGAATGGATGGCTATTTCAGCTGTCTCTCTATCACGAATCTCACCTACCATGATGATGTCTGGATCGTGTCTCAGAATAGAACGCAGGGCATTGGCAAAGGTTAAGCCAATTTCAGGTTTGACCTGGATCTGATTGATTCCCTCAAGTTGATACTCCACAGGGTCTTCAACAGTTATTATTTTTCTTTCAGGGCTATTCAGCCTGGTAAGAATGGAATAAAGGGTGGTTGTTTTTCCGGAGCCCGTAGGACCGGTAATCAGAATCATACCATAGGGCTGGGATATAAGCCTTAGAAGCAGGGTCTCTTGATCCCGCTCAAGCCCAAGGGTCTTAATGTCAAAGGAAAGCCTCTCTTTGTAAAGGAGCCTCAAGACTATGGATTCTCCCTCAACCATGGGTATGGTTGATACACGCAGATCAAGAAGGGTAGAGGCAATTTTCAAGGCTATTTTGCCATCCTGAGGAAGTCTTTTTTCTGCAATGTCAAGGCCTGCAAGAAGCTTAATTCTTGAAACCACTGCTAAATAAAAACTTTTCTCAAGGGTCTCAATCTCGTGTAATATTCCATCTATTCTAAATCTAACCCTGAAGCTTGAGCCAGAGGGTTCAATGTGAATGTCTGTTGCCCTTAGCTCTACAGCTCTTGTTAAAAGCTGATTCAAATATTTTATAACCGGGGCTTCAAAGGCTATTTCCTTGAGTTTTTCAACGGACTCTTCAACCTCCAAACTCTTATAGGCCTGACTTTGCCTCTGAAAAAGCCGAGCAAAATAGGCAAGGGTGCTTTCATCAGTCAGGTAAAGCCTTAATTTATAAGGTGTTTTTTGAGACAAATAGGATCTTACGGAAAAATTGAGAGGATCCAGGGTCAAGAGGATGATTTCCTGGTTCTCTTCGTCAATTTTTAAGGGAACAAACTGATTTTTTAACAAAAATTCAAGGTCTAACCTATCCTCAAACTCTAAAGGGTTAAAATCATCGGGTTGATCTTCTTTACTAAAAATGGGGAGATTGAGTTGCTCTGAGAGGGCGGTAAGAAGTTGAGACTCTGTAATAACTCCTTCACTGAGAAGGATCTGCCCAAGGTATCCTCCTACCCTTTTTTGAAGCTCTAAGGCCTGCTCAATAGCCTCGGGCTCAACACCAAATTTCTGTATCAGGATCTCTCCAATTTTCATATTCAGCCCTTTAAAAATTCTATCATGTTTTTTGGTTTTCTGGTAGCCTAAACCCCTTGGTTGTGTATTTTTAGGTGTTTTTTTATTTGATTCTTACGCAGTCTAAAGGTCTTGGGGTTAACAAATTACGATGCAACCTTCGCGTTGCGGCTACCAGAAAATAAAAAATTTCAAAATCTCGCGCAAGCTAAAGCTTGCGGCTACCAAAAAAACAAAAAACCATGATTTTGCAAAGGTCTTATTATTTTTTTCTCTGGTAGCCCCATTCCATAGGTTAAGAGTTTTTAGTTCTCTTTTTTACCAATTTTTAACGGCCTTGTCATCAAGCTGATTGTTTGGTCCAAGGGAATAAAGGTCAAAGGCCCCGTGCTCTCCCGGACACTTAAACTGGTAATCTCTTCCCCAGGGGTCTTTTGGAACTTCTCGCTTTGACAGATAGGGCCCCCTCCATTTGGGATCCTGAGACTGAATTAATTCCTGAAGACCATTGGGGCATCTTCCCACATCAAGCATAAAGGCCTGAACCGCAGAGGAGAGGAGCTCAACCTGGGCTTTGGCTATTTCTTCCTTGGAGCGTTCAAACCTGCCCATAAGATTGGGAAGAACAAGAGAGGCAAGAAGTCCTATAATAATTACTACCAATAAGATCTCCATAAGGGTAAATCCCTGTATTCTTTTCCTCAGTTTCTTCTCATCCCTATTGGATTTTTCCAGATACATGTCTAACACCTCCAGAAAGGTAATCCCTTTAAATTTAAAACCATACCCTAAAATTTCAACAAGAGCCCTTTGGATTACTCAGGATTTTTGGCTTCTGGTAGCCTCAAGATTTAAGTTACGCTGAAATTTTGAAATTTTTTATTTTTGAAAATCTTGCAGGCTAAAGGTCTTGCGCCTACCAATTCTTTATTTCCCCCTCACCCCAGCCCTCTCCCGCAAGGAGATAGGCAGTATAAACCCTCCGCAGGTTAAAGCCTGCGGCTACCGAGAAACACTAATATTGTAAAGAACTCACAGAGTCTAAAACACAGTGGACTCATACAAATACTGGAAAAAAAGAGAAAAAGAGTTAAATTTAATAAGCCCTAAAGGAGGCCTTTACAAAATAATGGCCCTTTTTTCGTTTTTGAAAACCTATGCGAGCTAAAGCCTGCGGATACCGAGAAAAAATTTTACAAATAACCCTTAAAGATGAAAAGACTGGAATATTATTTTGACCTCATTCAGGTTTTAACCTTGAAGGAAATAAAGGTCCGCTATAAAAATAGTATTTTTGGATATTTTTGGTCAATTTTAAACCCTTTATCACTGGCCCTTGTATTCTATTTTGCCTTCAAGTTTATAATGAAACTAAATATTGAAAACTTCGCTCTCTTTTTAATCTGTGGGCTCTTTCCCTGGCAATGGTTTGCCAATTCTGTTTCAGCTTCGGCTGGCTTTTTACTTGCCAATGCCTCTTTAATAAAAAAAGTCAACTTTCCAAAGTTCTTTATTCCCCTGGCCGGTGTCTTTAATGATACCTTTCACTTCTTAGCCTCTTTGCCGGTAATACTGGGCTTTCTACTTTTATACCACTTGTATCCAGGCCTGAGTTGGAGCTATGGTATTCCCCTTATGATTCTGGCTCAACTCCTAATTACTTACGGATGCGCCCTTATGGTCTCCTCTATAAATCTCTTTTTTCGGGATCTGGAAAGATTTATTATGATAGTTCTTAATATAATTTTTTACTTAACGCCCATTATTTACGATATGAGCTTTGTGCCTGAAAGATACCGCAAATTGTTTCTTATAAATCCCCTATACGGAGTAATCCAGAACTGGAGACTTCTTTTTATGAAAGGTTACATTGATTGGGAGCTTTACCTTATATCTCTAATGCATGGAATCTTAATCTGCGGAATTGGTTTTTATATCTTTACTAAACTTTCCTATAGATTTGCTGAAGTAGTATGAATAAAGTAGTTCTCTCCTTTGAAAAGGTTACCAAAACCTATCCGTATTACGGCTACATCACCTCGGGATTTAAAAATTTTTTACTCAATTTCCCCAAGGCCCTGAGGCACACAAGACAACGATTTATTGCTTTGAAGAATATAAGCTTTGAGGTATACAAAGGTGAAAGTTTTGGAATTATAGGAAAAAATGGGGCAGGAAAGAGCACCCTTCTTGGCTTGGCAGCAGGTGTTTTAAAACCAGACTCTGGCAGAATAATCACCCAGGGAAAGGTTTGCCCTTTACTGGAATTAGGAGCTGGCTTTCATTCCGAACTAACAGGGAGAGAAAATATAATCCTAAATGGTATAATTCTTGGATTAACCAAAAAAGAGGTTCTTCAAAAACTTGATGAAATCATTGAATTTGCAGAACTTGAGGAATTCATAGACCAGCCCATCAGAACCTATTCCAGCGGGATGCTTGCAAGGCTTGGGTTTTCAATAGTTGCCCACTTAAATCCAGATATACTTCTTGTAGATGAAATCTTAGCGGTAGGAGATCTAAATTTTCAAAAAAAATGTTTGAAAAAATTTGAAATGTTTAAAAAAAATCAGGTTACTATTCTTCTCGTTTCCCATTCCCCTGCTCAAATAAGAAAACTCTGTGACCGGGTGATGTGGATAGACGAACATAAAATCAAAGCTATAGGAAGCCCGGAGGAAGTTTGTAAATTATACGAAGAAACAATAAATGGCGATTTATCTATTTGAGACCTTTGCAAAATTTTAGGCTCTTTTTAATTTTTGGGTTTCCGCACACAAACTTTTAATTGGGGTTTAAAGGTCTCTAAAATAAATCTTTTTTAGCCAAAGGAAAAGAAAAAAGGCAAGCAAGAAGGCCAGGGTTGTGAAAATTATTCTATAGGGGTGCCCTCCGTAGATCACATCCCCCTGGATGGCAAGGGCAAGAGTGCCAGGGGCTCGCCCAATATTTGAAATAATAAAAAAGGCCTTAAAGGTTATGGGCATAAAGGCCAGTAAATAATTCAAAAAATCCTTGGGAAAGCCTGGAAAGAGATAGAGGAGAAAAACACCCCAGAGACCATACCTCCGAAAAAGCTTCTTTACCCGGAGATAAAGGGGGTGAAGTTCATAGCGCACCAGAAAGCGCCTACGAAATAGCCGGGCAAGTCCGAAGGCCAACCCTGAGCCAATGGCAATACCGATGGTGCTTAAGAGAAACCCCATAAAACCTCCAAAGAGAAATCCAGCCATAAAGCCTGTGACCTCTCCTGGAAGGGGTGCAATGACAACCTGCAGGCTCTGAAGAATTATGAAAAGAAGGGCCCCCAAAAGGGGATTTTTCTGCACAAATTCTCTAAGGAACTCTCTATCCGTCCAGAGATCAGAAAGGCTATGCATTTTATGCCCTATCTTAACACATCTTTTACCCCTGCCAAAGGGTTGTATGAGTCCATAGGATTTTAGATGCTAAAGCCTGCGGCTACCACAAATCCCAAAATCAAGAGTCATAGATTAAAAACAATTTTGCAAAGAACGCATATCAAAAATTATTGATGCGGAAGCCTTAGTTTGTGCCTTTTTCCCTAAAAAACCCCTTTTTAATTGCCAAAGATGGATTAAACTTAAAGAAAGCTGAAATCCTCATCTGGAGGAAATCAAGATGGAAAGGATGATCTTTCTTTATGTGACCGCTTCTTCTGCGGATGAGGCTGAAAAGATCGGGAAAGCCCTTCTTGAAAAAAGGCTTTGCGCCTGCGTAAATATCTATCCAGAGGTGCACTCCTTCTTCTGGTGGGAGGGAAAGATTGATTCTGCCAGAGAGGCCATTTTGATAGTTAAGACCAGAGAAAGCCTCATTCCAGAGGTGGAAAAAACCATTCTTGAAAATCACAGCTATTCCTGTCCCTGCATTGTAAAAATCCCGGTTTCTGCTGTTTTTAAGCCCTTTGAAGAGTGGTTATTCAAAGAAACAGCCCCCAAAATCTCCTAAAGGAAAGGCTTATGCTCAGTAAAAGAATTGTAGTTTGTCTGGATGTCAAAGAGGGAAAGACAACCAAGGGAGTTAAATTCAAGGATAACATTGAGGTGGGTGACCCTGTGGAGATGGCTGAAAAGTATTACCTTGAGGGGGCAGATGAAATTGTTTTTTATGATATTACAGCCAGTGCTGAGCATCGCTCCATCATGATTGATGTGGTGAGAAGAACCGCAGAGCGCATCTTCATTCCTTTTTCTGTGGGAGGTGGCATTAAGTCCGTTGAGGATATGCGGGAGGTTCTTCTTGCAGGAGCTGAGAAGGTCTCTGTTAATACCGCGGCTGTGCTAAATCCAAAGCTTATCTATGAAGGGGCCAAGGCCTTTGGTTCCCAGTGCATAGTTCTTGGAATGGATGTAAAGAGGGTGGAAAAATCAGCCAAAATTCCCTCGGGCTATGAGGTCTGGATTAAAGGGGGGAGACAGCCCATGGGAATTGATGCCCTCTGGTGGGCAAAGGAGGCTGAAAATCTCGGGGCAGGAGAGATAGTGCTCAACTCCATTGATGCTGACGGCACAAAGGAGGGCTATGAGCTAACCATTACCCAGATGATTGCCGAGGCTGTAAAGATTCCTGTTGTTGCCTCAGGGGGAGCAGGCCATCCTGAGCATCTCTATGAGGTTCTTACCAAGGCCAAGGCAGATGCAGCCCTCATTGCCTCCATGGTCCACTATGGCATGTACACCATGAAAGAAATTAAAGAGTATCTTGCTAAGAAAGGCGTCAAAGTCCGCTTGAAATGGTAAACTGAGACCCTTTCAAAATTGTGGTTCTTTTAGCTTTGGGTATCTGCACAGGGACCTCAAATAAGCCCTTCAGTCATTAAAAAGAAATCTTACAGCCTCTTGGAGACTTTTAAGGGGAAGAATTTTCATCTCCGAGGCCTTAAAGTTGGTTTTTCCTGATTCAGGGACAAGGGCCTGTTTAAAGCCCTTTTTTTCTGCCTCTTTGAGGCGAAGGGTAAGGTCTCTTACAGGCCTTAATTCCCCTGAAAGCCCAACCTCTC
>CAYTDX010000046.1:0-11806 GCA_964436655.1 uncultured Caldimicrobium sp. | reverse complement strand
CCTGGGCTAAAGCTCCCCGTTTCAAAGGAGAGCCCATGCAGGTTGGGCCTCTTGCGCAAATTCTCATGGGGGTTGCAAGCAAGCATGAACTGACCATGAAGTGGTTAAATTTGTCCCTTGAAAAGTGCTCTGCCTTAGCCAAAAAACCCATAACGGTGGATAAACTCCACTCCACCATGGGAAGACATCTTGCCAGAGCAGTTAGAACGGCTATTTTGGCTGACCTTGCCTTAAAACACATTGATCTTCTTACCCAGAACATTGTCAAAGGAGATCTTGAGATCTATCCCTACAGGACCGGGGTGAGATTTCCCGAGGGAGAAATCAGGGGATTTGGGTTCCATGAGGCCCCCAGAGGCACCCTTTCTCACTGGGTAGTGATTAGTAGAGGCAAGATCAAAAACTATCAGGCCGTAGTCCCCTCAACCTGGAATGTCAGCCCAAGAGATGAAAAGGGGAAACGGGGGCCCTATGAAGAGTCTCTCATAAACAACCCTGTAGTCAAACCCGAACAACCTCTTGAGGTCCTCAGAACCATTCACTCCTTTGATCCCTGTATCGCCTGTGCGGTGCATCTCTATGACAAGGAGAAAAAGGAGATTACCCGAGTAAAAGTCCTATAAAGGAGGAGCCCTATGAAGGTAGAACCAAGACTTTATAAAAGGGTCTTTGTCTGGAGCTGGGCCTTAAGACTTTTTCACTGGACCTTTGCCTTTTCAACCGCAGCCCTGATACTGACAGGACTTTACATCCACAATCCACCTGTAACCACCACCTGGGCTGAATTCAGGCCCTCTTTTCTCATGGCCACATTGAGATACTACCACTTCATAGCTGCCTACTTCTTCATGTCAGCGGTTCTCTTGAGAATTTATCTCCTCTTTTTTGGTAATAAATACGAAAGAGCCAAGGATTTCTTACCGGTAAACAGGGAAAATCTCAGGTCCTTCTGGAGAAGCTTGAAATTTTATCTTTATATAACGGATGAGCACGAATGGAGAGTGGGACATACGGTTCTGGCAGGGGTCATGTATAGCATCATCTTCTTTTCTGCTCTGCTTATGACAATTACAGGGCTATATCTTCTCTATCCTGATGTGAGTATCCTTAAAAAACTGGGAATCTTTCTCTTTGGTTCTGTTCAGATGGCTCGTTTTCTCCACTATCTCTTTCACTGGATCTTTACCTTCTTCGTCCTGGTTCATCTTTATGTGGCTATCTGGAATGACTTCAAGGCCCCAGAGGCCATAATCTCGGGAGCCTTCTCAGGTTCTAAATTTTTACCTGCCGATGTGGTTGAAAAGGAGGTTAAGAAAGAGGCCCCTTATATTTAAAATAGGCCAAACAGGCACCCTCTGAAGAGACCATACAGGGTCCGATGGGGGTGCCGGGGGTGCAAACTCTTCCAAAGAGTTTACAATCGTAAGGTTTAGCTTTCCCCTGGAGGATGCTTCCACAGAGGCAACCTCTGGGAGTCTCTTTGTGGCTTGGAATTTCAAAAATTTTCTCTCCATCCCAATCGGCGTATTCCTCTTTTAAAGCAAGACCACTATAGGGTATCTCTCCAAGCCCCCTCCAGGGGAAGGTCTCCCTTACCCGAAATACCCTCTCCATTAACTCCTTAGCCTTAAGATTTCCCTCATAGGTCACCGCCCTGGTATAGGCGATAAAGACCCCCTTTTCTTTCTGGAGGACCTTTTCAGCAAGCAATTTTACTGCCAAAAGTATATCTACGGGCTCAAATCCAGAGATAACCATGGGGAGACCAAATTTAGAGGTCACCCCCGCATAGGCACAGGCCCCGATGACAGCTGAGACATGCCCTGGACCGAGTATTCCATCCATGTAAACCCCCTTTTGGGAAAGGAGATAATCAAGCACAGGGGGGGTAAGCATGTGATTGGATAGGATTTTTAGATTCTCAACCCCTTCCATCCTTGCCCTCTCCACTAAAAAGGCCGTTTGAGGGGTTGTGGTCTCAAAGCCAATGGCAAAAAAGACTACTAATTTTTCTGGATTCTCCTTAGCAAGACTTACGGCCTCCATGGCATTAGAAAGCACACGAATATCCCTTCCTTTGGCCCTCAGGCTTAGAAGGGATATCCCCTCAGGATTTGGAACCCTCAGGAGATCACCATAGGTGGTAAAGATGATGTCCCTTTCCTGGGCAATTTTTAAGGCAAGATTTAGTCTCTCAAGGCTTAACACGCAGACCGGACATCCCGGACCGTGCTGAAATTCTATCTCAGGAGATAGGGCAGAATCAAGACCATATTTCAAAAGGCTATGGGTATGTCCTCCGCAAAATTCCATAATTTTCAAGGGTCTATCTATCCTGGAAAGTAGCTCTTTGATCTGAAAGACTAATTTTTTTACAAGCTGGGGATCCTTTGTAAAACTAAGGATGTTCTTTAGCGAGGAGCTCATGATAACTTTCTAAGGTCTCAAGGGCTGTGCCTTCGTCAATCTTCTGAATAGCAAATCCCACATGCACAAGCACCCAGTCTCCAGGCTTAAGGGGTTCACCGAGAAGGGAGATGTAAATCTCTTTGGTGACCCCATCTACTGAGGCTTTTGCGGTAAAAGGTCCGGTTACCTCTAAGATTTGATAGGGATAGCTCAGGCACATTTTAATTTACCTCTCTGGAATTTTTATACACATGCCAGATCCTTTGAAGGGTTGTAAAGTGGGTAAAAAAGGCCAGGATGGTAAGGCATAAAAAGACAGAATCCAGGATAAGGGAGATAACAAGCAGGGTGAGCCTTTCAAATCTGGTGAGAAGACCAACCTTACAGGAGATACCGACCCCTTCAGCCCTGGCCCGGGTGTAACTAACCATCAAAGAGCCTGTTATACCGAGAAAGGTAAGAAGAATCCCGGAAACTGAGCCCTTGAGCATGAAATAATAGGTGAGGGCCAAAAAGAGGAAGATTTCACCATATCTGTCCATGGTGGAATCAAGAAAGGCTCCAAAGGCTGTCACCTTTTGGGCGGTTCTTGCCAGAAGACCATCAACTGCATCCAGAGGGGCAAAGAGGAGTAGAATAAGACCGGCAACCAGGAATTTTCCCTGGGCAATAAAGAGGGCACTCAGAATAAAGCCGAAAAGACAAAGAAGGGTGATCACATTGGGATGCACCTTCAGATTTGCAAGAACCCTCACTACAGGCAAAAGTAAAGGTTCGGTAGAAAGCTTTATCTTTTCAGTCAAACTCATCCTACTCATATCTCTTTCTATCAAGAACTCTATACTGAAGGGCCTCAGATAGATGCTCCTTTTTAATTATTTCACATTCTGAGAGATCTGCAATAGTGCGTGCCACTTTCAGAATCTTATGAACGGCCCTTGCACTGAGCCCGAGCCTCTCTAAGGCCTTTACCAGAAAATCCTCAGCTCCGGCTTCAAGCCTGCAAAAGCGCTTTATCTCCTTGGGCTTTAAATGGGCATTCAGCTTAAGTGCTGTCCCATAGCGCCTCTCCTGAGTAGCCCTTGCCCTTATAACCCTTTCTCTTATCTCCTGAGAGGTCTCTCCAGAGGGACTTTGATCACTCAGGATCTCCCTCAGCTCAACTGGGGGGACCTCCACATGGAGATCAATCCTATCCACAATGGGACCGGAGAGCTTGGCCCGGTATTTTCTGATCTCCTGAAAGGTGCATTGACAGGCCCTGGTGGGATGTCCCAGATACCCGCACTTACAGGGATTCATGGCAGCAATCAACATGAATCTGGCTGGATAGGTGACTGTAAAAGCAGCCCGGGTAATGGTTACCTTTCCGTCCTCCAGAGGCTGTCTTAGGGCCTCAAGGACATCTCTTCTAAATTCCGGGAACTCATCCAGGAAGAGGACCCCATTGTGGGCAAGACTGACCTCACCCGGCTTTGGAAAGGTTCCACCTCCAATGAGCCCGGCCTCGGATATGCTGAAGTGTGGATTCCGAAAGGGTCTTTCCTGAATAAAGGGTCTTTCCGGGGTCAAAAGCCCGGCTACGGAATAGATCTTGGTGGTCTCAAGGGCCTCATCATAGTTAAGAGGAGGAAGAATCCCTGGTATTCGGCTTGCAAGCATGGTCTTGCCTGCCCCAGGGGGACCAAGGATTAAAAGATTGTGTCCTCCTGCTGAAGCGATCTCAAAGGCCCTCTTGGCAAGATGCTGTCCCTGGACCTCACTAAAGTCTCCCGCCGACTCCTGAGACAGCTCAAAATTAAAGGCATCCGGACTATACTGGGGTTCAACTCCAAGCCTTAGGTACTCAAATACCTCCCGGAGATGTCTAAAACCCTTGATGGAAAAGTCCTTTACCAGAGAGGCCTCGGTTAGATTTTCTGCTGGAACTAAAATCTCCCGAAGGTTTAGCTCCCTGGCCTTTAGCACAAAGGGAAGTATTCCCCGAACTCCCTTCAGAGATCCATCTAAGGAAAGCTCACCGATCATGGCAATATTCTTCATTCTATCCTTCTCAATCTGCCCTTCACCAGCCAGTATTCCAAAAGCGATAGCCAGATCAAAGCCTGAGCCCTCTTTTTTCAGGTCTGCCGGGGAGAGATTAATGATTATCCTTTGCAGGGGAAAATCAAAACCGGAGTTGATAAGGGCAGAGCGAATTCGTTCCCGGCTTTCCTTGATACTGCTATCTGGAAGACCGACAATCGTTATGCCCGGAAGCCCCCTTGAGAGATCAACCTCAACCTCAACGGGAATTGCCTCAAGCCCGTAAAGAGTAAAGGACAGGATCTTACTGAGCATGACCCCTTAAAAACAGAAAGAGGACCCAAGGCTTTCCCCGGGCCCTCTCCAAAGTAGAAGAGTTAAAGATTTTCTCTCTGTCTTAGCCACCAATAAACTGCATAAATTTGGGAAGGACTGGGTTGGCATAAAGGAGGATCAGGGCAATAACGAGGGCATAAATAACCTGGGTCTCAACAAGGGCGATACCGAGAATCATGGTAACGGTAAGCTTTCCGGAAAGCTCTGGATTTCTGGCAATACCTTCGCAGGCACCTGCTGTAGCTTGACCGATACCAATACCGCATCCAAGGGCACCTAACCCCACACCGATTCCGGCTGCCAGAATAATGGCAGAATAGATACCAAAACCGGTCTGAAGCTTGTCTCCTGCTACCTTAGCTACCTCTTCGGCTAAAGCTGGATGGGTAAGTGCAAGGGAGACAAAAAGCAAAGCCAAGAGAACCAACCACTTCCTCATTCCACACCTCCTAAATTATTTTTTTCTATAACTTTATCAGAAGGCAGACCCCCTGATAAATCCCTTAGTGGTGCTCCTCAACGGCCCCTGCGAAATAGACAAGACTTAAAAGCACAAATATAAAGGTCTGAATGAAACCTACAGCCACACCAAGTATCATAACCGGAAGGGGAGCGAAAAATTTCCCTCCAAGCATAGTAAGGATTCCAAGAAGGATCTCCTTGGATAAAAGGTTTCCAAACAAACGGAAAGAAAGAGAAAGGAGCCTACCCAGATGGCTGAAGATCTCCGCAGGAAGCATAAGGGGAATCAGCCAGGGCATAGGCCCCAGAAAGTCCTTGAAGTAGGCCAGGCCCTTATACTTCAGACCAAGGTAATGATAGTAAATGATGGTGATAAGAGTTAACCCCATAGTCACATTAATGTTGGCTGTGGGAGACATAAAACCAGGTATAAGCCCAAGAAGGTTGCTGAAGAGGATGTAAAGGGCATAGGTAGTTATCAGGGGAAAGACCGTGGGCATGAGTTTGTCAAACTTGTCATGGGGGAGATTGCTCTTGGTGAATTCATAAATATTTTCAATCAGAAACTCCCATACATTCTGGAAGGCCCCAGGCAAGAAATCCTTCTTTGACCTGGCAATGAGAGCCAGAATTAAGATGATCCCCACCACGAAATAGCTGTGCACCATGTGAGGAGCCAAAAGTTGAGCCAGCACTCCATACTTATCTGCCTCTTCATAATAGTGCCATCCAGAAGGAAGCCCAAGCTTTTCAAGGATCAGACATAAGAATAGAATCGGATGCTCCATCTCTTACCCCCTTTAAAAACTTTCTTTTTTTCTCAACCAGAATCTCAGCGTTACCACAAAGATCTGTAAATAAATCAGGCTAAATCCGAGAAGTAAAAAAACAGGGTGCAGCCTAAGCTTGGTAATAAAAAAATAAAAGATTATCCCTATGGCAAGGAGGCGCAAATAGACCTTTATGAGAAAAAGGGTCCTTTCCTTTTGATAGGGCCTTTCAACACAACCCATCACATTCTGATAAACCCGGGTAATTAACTCTCCGCCCTCCTTCCTAAGGGTCAAGAAATTGAGGCAGGCAAGGACTGCCCCAGAGAAAAAGGCCGTAAACAACTTTAGATCCTGAAAGATGACAAGCGTGGCTAAGGAACCTGTAACCAGAGTGAGGAACATAAAGATGTAGAGCTCTTTAAAAAAACTATTCCCCTCGGCCTTCATCTTTCCCAACATCTCTCATACGCCTTTTACTGTAATACAAAAGGTTCTTAATCCCTCCCACCGCACCGAGTATGATAAAAAGGGTTGTAAGCCATGGAGAGGTCCTTCCCTTTAAAAGCTTTTCCTCTATCAGCCAACCAGTTATGGCCCCAGCCAGTATGGAGCCAATTACAGCAACTCCAATGGTTAAACTCTCACCAAGGACGGTGAGCAAAAATTTAAGATTACCCTCTTTCTTTTCTTTCAATTTAAGCTATTTTAAGGACTTTGAAGGGATTAATCAAAGTCCAAATTCTTATGTAATCTTCCATTATCCAATCTAAGCGAACCTTTTCAAAAATTTATAACTCTTTTTTGTAGCTTTTCATCTCTTTTCACCCTGAAATATTCTCTGACCTGTTCCACAAAGGCCTCAAGCCTCATTCTGACCCCCATGGACCTCTGACCATCGCAGGGGACTGTAAGAATGGGTAATCTCTCCCCGGTTTCCTCTCGCATCCTCTTTAAAATGGCAGACTGGACATTGCCAGGCATACAGGCAAAGGGGATGACATTGACAAGCCCGGAGGCCTCCTTTTCCAGATACTCAACCGCCTTGCCGATTGAGAGCATAACCTCGCCCCCTTCATAGTCAGGATGAACAAAGCGTCTGGCATACCTTTCAAGGACCTCAATGCTTGGATCCTTGGCCTTGTCCTTCAGTAAATCCTCAACAAGCCTTAGAAATCGCTCTTCCTCTTTAAATTGAAACTGATTCTCAATAATAAACTTTAGGGTAGTTCCGATCATCCCCATTTTCTTGGACCACTTTTTGGAGATATAATTTATAAAGTAAATCCATTCGCTCACAGGAGGCAGTAGCACTTCTAAGCCCATATCTTCAAGGGTGCGGTAGAGATTTTCATTGGCAAAACTGTTATTGCGGACATAGATCTCCCCTACAACTCCCACCGTGGGAAGTTCCTCCTCTCGCTGAGGGATCCTTGCAAAGGCCTCCTTAGCCTCAAGCAGAACTGAGGCCAGATCCCGGCGCTCTTCAATGGCCTTCTCAAGCCGGGTCAAACACTCCCTGTAGACCCTTTCAACTTCCAGCTTATCCAAGGCATAGGGCCTGACCTTCCTCAAAAGCTTATCCAGGATATCTACAGCCACAACACCCTTCCAGGCAAGTTTAGTAAAGTCCCTTCCGACTATTCCCAGATCGTCATAGAATTCCACATCCTGTTGAGGAGAATACACCGGCAGATTAGTTATCCCCAGGTCCCTCAGGATCTTGCGATGGAGTCTGTTGTACTGGCCAAATCTGCAGGGTCCTGAGCCATCGGGCATAAAAAAGACACTTCTTTCAGGGTCAAAGTCCGGTCGGTTGACAAGTTTTAGGAGATCCCCTGTGGTCAGGATTGTGGGATAGCATTCCTTGCCGGAGGTCCACTTCCTTCCAAGCTCCAGGGATTCTTCATCAGGCTCAGGCAGGGCCTCAGCTTTTACCCCGCAGGCCCTAAAGGCTGCTGCCAGGGCCTTAGCGTGATCACTCATGTGGGGGATATAGATAGTTCTTCCTTCAGCAGGATGGATCTTTTGCCGATTAAAGGTTATGTTGAGGGCATAGGTCTTTTTTTTGCCCTGCAGGCTATCCACAAAGGCCTCAAGTCTGGTTACTACTCCGGCCTCTGCACTATGCTCATCCACCTCTATCTCAATAAAAGGTTTACCAGCCAGTAATTCCTCAAAAAAGTGGGCTATAAAGGAATCCGGGCCACAGGAAAAGTTCGTAAAATAGAGGGGAAAGAGGTTGGGGGCCTCCCGAATAAACTGGGCGGCAAGCAGGAATCTCTGCCCATACTCCCAATACATACCCTCAAGGATGTCTCTGTCTTTTACCTCTTCCAGTGGGAGCATATCCACAGGAAGCCCAAGGAGTCCCAGTTTGCGAATCTTGTGATGGATAGCCAGATTGGCCCCGGGATCAAAGGCATTGTAAGGCCTTCCAACAATGACAAGCACCGTTTCCCCGGCAAACTCCTTCAAAAGTTCTCTTCCACGGGTTTTGAGCCAGTTATGAAATTCCTCTTGAGCTGTTTCAGCCAATCTCCAGGCCCTTTTTACCCTCTCCTCAGACTCTCCCAGAAGCCTTGCCAGTTTCTTTATCTCCTCATTTAAAACAAAACCTGGTCTTCCCAGGTGAAAGACCGGGGAGATGACCCTTGCACCAGAGGCCTTAAAGTTAATGCTGGCTGGGCTTATCCAGGGTAAACTCTGGACCCAGGGACAGATCTTTCCAAGTTTGGCCTCAGGGACCTCAGGCGGAAGATCCGTAATCTGAGGAAGGAAGATGTTCTTTACTCCCAGGTCCAGAAGGGTTTTGACCTGCCCGAGGGCTATTTTAACGGGAAAGCAGGGCTCAGCTGGGGCAAGCTCACATCCCTTTTTAATAATCTCCTTAGAGGTAGGAGGAGAGAGGAAAACAGAATAACCGAGCTCCTGAAAGAGAGTGGCAAAGAGGGGGAGCCATTCAAAAAACTGCAGGGCCCTGGGTATTCCGATGACATTCTCTGAGGTCCTATCCATCCCCTCAGGAAGGGGATTAAGATAAGACAACAGCCTTTCTTCCCTTTCTAAGGTTGGATTGGGGATTCTCTCATCGGGTTTACGGTGATCAAGCTCATAGCGATCACACCTTCCTCCATAAAAATAAGGCTGGGATTGGTCAATGGTTACCTTGTGTATCTCGCATTGATTGGGACAGAATTTGCACTCAAAGGTGGTGATGAGATAACTTACCTTTTCAAGGTCAAAGCCCTTGAATCTGCTCTCTCCCCGGGTCTCGGCCTTGGCCAGAAGGGCAACCCCTATGGCACCGGTAACCTCATTATTGGGGGGAACGATAATGGGCTTGCCCAGGACCTTTTCAAAGGCAGAGACTACCCCTTTGTTAAAGGCAACAGCCCCCTGAAAGAAGATCTTTTTCCCGATCCTCCTTCCCTCAACCACCTTGTTGAGATAGTTATAAACGATGGAATAGCAAAGCCCTGCAACCAGGTCCTCCTTTGGGAGGCCCTTTTGTTGATAATGCAGAAGGTCTGACTGCATAAAGACAGTGCAACGCTCTCCCATCTTCAAAGGGGCCTGACTTTTAAGGGCTATATCCCCGAACTCTTCAATGGGAATCCCCAGTTTTACCCCCTGCTCCTGAAGAAAAGAGCCTGTTCCAGCTGCACAGGCCTTATTCATGGTAAAGTCGGCAATGGTTCCCCTATCAAGATAGATATACTTTGAGTCCTGACCACCGATTTCAAAGATGGTATCCACCTCTGGATCCAGATACAGGGCCCCGTAGGCCTGAGCGGTTATCTCATTTCTTACCACATCTGCTCCAATGAAATCTCCAACGAGATACCTCCCTGAGCCCGTGGTTCCAACCCCTTTGACCTTTATTTTTTCAGGAAGTCTCTGTCTGAGCTCTCTCAATCCCCTTTTTATGCTCTCAAGGGGCTTTCCATGGTGAAAGAGATAGACCTTGGCCAGAAGCTCCCCCTCCTCGGTCAGGGCAACAAGTTTTGTGCTAACAGACCCTATATCCACTCCAAGATAAAGCCCTATCTCCTTCTCCGAGGGGGAGAGCCTCTTGAACCTTCCTTCAAGCTCTCTTTGCATCTTTCCTGAAAGTTCAAGGGAGGCAAAGGGGAAAAGAACGGGATGTCTCGGTGGATCATAAGCCCTCTCTTTAAGATAGGCCCTTAAGAGGTCTGAACCTTTGTAGTCTGACCTGGCCTTGCCCTCAAGGCCGTAAAGCCCTGCCCCTATAGCTCCCATAATCTTGAAATGTTCTGGAATGATAAGCTCTTCATCCTTTAGATGGAAGATCTCTTTAATGGCTCTTCTAACGCCAAAGTTAGCAGCCACCCCTCCTTGAAAGATAAGAGGTGGCAAGATGGGGCGACCCTTGGCGAGATTGCTCTTGAGATTTCTTATGATGGCAAAGCAAAGCCCGGCAATAATTTCTTCATCCGGAACCGCTGCCTGCTGGAGATGAATCATATCAGACTTGGCAAAGACCGTGCAGCGCCCGGCAATACGGGGTATATTTTTAGCAAGGAGGGCCTTCTGGGAGAACTCTTCAATGGAGTATCCGAGGCGAGAGGCCTGTTGTTCAAGAAAGGAGCCTGTTCCAGCAGCACAGAGGGTATTGAGGGCAAAGTCCTCTATCTCCGGGGCCCCTCTCTCGTGAGTGATAAAGATAAGTTTTGAGTCTTCACCGCCTATGTCAATAATGGTCTTCACCTCGGGATGAAAAAAAGTCGCAGCCCGGGCATGGGCCATTACCTCGTTGATAAAGGCTGACCCTAAGATCTGAGAGATAGTCTTCCCAGCTGTGCCGGTGCAGGTAATACCCTTAAGGTCCCCTCCAAATTTTTCCTCTATCTCCGAGAGAAGCCTTTCAGCGGTCTCTATGGGCTGACCATGGGTTCTAATATAATTGGAATATAAAATTTCTGCCCTCTCATTTAACACCGCAGCCTTGGCGGTTCCTGATCCCACATCCAGACCTACATAGAGCATAACCTCCCTCCCATGGGTTTTGTATTTAATTATTTTAAGGCATAGTTTCCATCTTGACAAGGAAAAATTTCTTCTTTATATTGTCTAAAAAATCTTGCAAAAGTGGAGGAGGTAAGTTATGCCCTTTATGGAATGGTCAGACAAATTGATGACTGGAGTAAAAGAGGCTGATGATCAGCACAGGAAACTCGTCAGTTTAATAAATGACCTTTACGATGCCATGAAACAGGGGAAGGGAAAAGAGGTAATTGACAAAGCCCTTGACGAACTTGTCAAGTACACAGGATACCACTTCAACACAGAAGAGACCTTGATGACTAAATATGGTTATCCCGAGCTTGCCAATCACAAGAAGGAGCACGAAAATTTTAAAGCCAAGATCAAAGAATTCATGAATAAAAAGGCTAAAGGTGAGGTTACTCTCTCTGTTGAGGTAATGACCTTTTTAAAGGAATGGCTGGTCAAACACATCATGGGAACCGATAAGAAGTATGGACCCTTTCTCCAGCAGAAGATGGGCAAATAGATACCTCTACTCTGTTTTTCTTGTAGAGGCCATACCTACCCCCCCCATTACTTCAAAATATTACATTAAATCAAAGGTTTATTTTTCCGGTCTGGGTTTTTCTAATAGTCTATCTGGCTAATCTATGGATGAGGAAGGAAGCTCAGGTAAGCTTGGTAACCGCAGGACCTTTAGGTCTTGTGTTTTATTTGCTTTCCCTCTCCTAAAATGACCCTTAAAGAATTTTTCAATCTTAAAAGTTTTGGGACCCGTTTCTTCGTAGAGGCCT
>CAYTDX010000045.1:10460-11839 GCA_964436655.1 uncultured Caldimicrobium sp. | reverse complement strand
CAAAAGAGCCTAAACTTCTGCTTCTTGATGAGCCCCTTTCTGCCCTTGATAGAGACATTTCCGCACACTTGAGAGAGGAGATCAAGGTCTTTCAGAGAAGATATGAGATCTCCACCCTCATGGTTTCTCATAACATAGAGGATGCTATGAGACTTGCCGATAAAATCCTCAAGATAGAAAACGGTAAGATCATTGCCACAGGTTCTCCTAAGGAAGTGCTTTTTCCTGAGAAAAGCTCCTATTGCTTCACCCTCAAGGGGATAATTCTTGAGAAGCTCTGCCATGAAACTAATTGTATCCTCAATGTAGCCATGGGATCACACATAGTGAAAATTAACCTTTCTAAAGATCTCGTGGATAGCTTAAATACTGGAGATTGGATTCAAATCTCAGCAGAAAGATTTCTCTCTGTGGGTAAAAAACCTCCCTCCACCTTTGAGAAAGAGTCCTCTTTTTAAAGAAGTTTGGGTAAAATTTTTTCTTTTTCCCTTTCTAAGAATTCTTGAAAATCTCTGTAAAAAGTCCAAAAGGCAGAGATAGCTTTCTCTCCAGCCTGGGTCAATTTGGCTCCCCCACCCTTCTTTCCACCTATGAAGGTCTCAACTAAGGGCTTACCTGCCTGCCTGTTCATGGAATCAACAAGCCTCCAGGCCTGTCTATAGGACATCTCCATGGATCTTGCCGCTGAAGAGATGGAGCCATATTCCCTTATCCTCTCAAGTAGAACAATTCTTCCGTAACCAAGGAAGGTCTCCTCTGGTCCATCAATCCATATTCGGCCCTTCAATGAAAAGAGGCTCTCTCGGCTCTCAACTTCACAAGCCCTGTGTTTCTCTTTATCCTTTTTGGTATGTGCCTTTTTTCTTTTCATCACAGAGCCTCCTTTCTGGATAGGTCTATTGGATTTTAGACTTTATATCAAGTTTAAAAGGCCTATAGCCTCCAATCTGCTCCCCTCTTCACGCTTAGTTTTAGGTGTGCCCTGAAAAGCTCATCCCTCAGAGGCTCTGGCACTACAAAAAACTCTACCTCTCTATCCAAATAAGGCCATGTCCCTATCGTATAAAATACATAATCTAACAAGTCCCTTGAATTTCTCAAGCCCAAGGCTTACTAACCTCTGGTAATTCGCTCTTAAGATATCCTTTGTAATTTTAAGATATAAAGATACTTTGAGGGTAAACTCCCACAAGTTCTTTACCCCCCTTTTATTGGATTCAAACAAATTAAAATTTCGAGAGCTTTGCAAAATTATGGTTCTTTTAAAATTTCTGGTAGCCGCAACGCGTAGGTGAGTGTTTTTTTTGGTTTTTTATTGATTTTCTCGCAGGCTAAAGGTCTTGCGGCTACCACAAAAAACAATTTTGCAAAGAACTCAT
>CAYTDX010000045.1:0-10360 GCA_964436655.1 uncultured Caldimicrobium sp. | reverse complement strand
AAGAGAGAGCCAGAGAGGACAAAAATTCTGACAAAGCTTGCGAACTTTCCATATCTAATGGATGAAATTGTAATCCTACCTCCATATCGTTTTTTAAAACTTTTATCCATTTAATTGTTCCCTTTATTTTAAAAGAATGAGAACCCTTGACCCCCAAAATCAATTCATCTCCTTCCTTGATTGGATAAATCCCTAAGATTTTTAATTTAGCACCCTCTACACTAATGTCTAAGAGTTATACTTTGAAATTAAAACCCTTTTCATGGGCAACGATACCCTCTAAAAAAACATCGTAGCGGGTATAAAGTCTCTTATCTAAGGGCATGCCCCAGCTCCTCAATAAGTTTATTGATCTTTTTTAATCTTTCTGAAAAATCCATAAAGGATTGTCTCTCCTTTTCTACTATTTCTGCCGGAGCCCTCTCTAAAAATTCGGGATTTTCCAATTTTTTACTGATCAAACTCAATTTTTCCTCAATTTTTATCTTTTCTTTTTGAAGTTTAGCAATCTCTTTCTCGAAGTCAAGATGTCTTGTTAAATTTAAATATAGCTCTCCAGAACTGAGAATAAGCACCACCTCTCCTTTTTCCTTCCTATGGCTCTCCTCAAAGCTGATCTCCTCAATTCGTGAAAGGGCCCTAATCACCTTATCCTCAGAAGCTACCAGATTTAATTTATCCACAGAATTCACATAAAACACAGGGATCTCCCTCTGAGAGGTGAGATTGTATTCGGCTTTAATATTCCGTATGGCTGAAATGACCTCAAAGAGGTGTTCAGCTAAAAAGTCCTCTTCAGATGTCAGGGATAACTCTGAAGGGTGGGGATAGCTCTCCATAAGGAGATTTTCCCTATCCTTAAAGGGCAAATAACTCCAGAGCTCTTCAGTCACAAAGGGGATAAAGGGATGCAAGAGCTTGAGAACCTCTGAAAAGACCTTATAGAGAACAGCCTGGGTGGTCTTCTTCAAGGAATCCTCTTTGAAATAGACCTTTGCGATCTCAAGATACCAATCGCAAAAATCATCCCAGAAAAAGTGATAAAGCCTCATAGCAGCCTGGTCAAACTCAAACTCCTCAAGTTTCTCCCTAACTGAAACTATAGTTTGATTTAGTCTTGAGAGGATCCACCGAGAAAAGAGTGGTAGGGCTTTGTAATCTATGGCCTCTAAATCTTGCTTTTTTAAATCTCCAAGGTTCATAAGGATAAATCTGCCTGCATTCCAGATCTTGTTTATAAAGTGTTTATATCCCTCTATGCGATTTATAGAAAGCTTGATGTCTCTTCCCTGGGCGGCAAGGGCTATAAGGGTAAACCTCAGGGCATCGCAACCGAACTTATCAATCATTTCAAGGGGGTCTATAACATTACCTTTACTTTTGCTCATCTTTTGACCCTTTTCATCTCTTACTAAGGCATGAATGTAAACCCTCTCAAAGGGGATAGCCCCCATAAAGTGTTCCCCCATCATAATCATCCGTGCTACCCAGAAAAAGATTATATCAAAGCTTGTTACCAGAACTGAAGTGGGATAAAAGGTCTTAAGGGTCTCCGTTTTGTCAGGCCACCCAAGAGTTGAAAAGGGCCAGAGGGCTGAAGAAAACCAGGTATCCAGGACATCATCCTCGGCTTCAAGCCTTTCTCCCCCACAGACAGGGCAATTCTTTACTTCCTCTTCTCTTGAGACCGTCATCTCCCCACAATCCCTACAATACCAGACAGGAATCCTGTGCCCCCACCAGATCTGCCTCGAGATACACCAGTCCCGAATATTTCTCATCCAGTCAAAGTAAAGATTTTTCCAGGAAGGAGGATAAAATTTAATAAATCCGTAATCCACTGCGGCAGTGGCAGGTTGAGCAAGGGGCTTCATCTTAACAAACCACTGCTTGGAAAGAAGGGGCTCAATTATTGTTCCACAGCGATAACAATGTCCCAGAATAACCTCATAGTCTTCCTCCTTTAATAAAAGCCCCTCCTCTTTTAGAGCCCTGACCACCTCGGCCCTGGCTTTAAATCTATCCAAGCCTGCATAGGGGCCTGCCTCCTTGGTCATGACTCCGGACTCATCAATGACCTTTACTGAAGGGAGGCCCTGTCTCTTAGCTATCTCGTAGTCATTAAAATCATGGGCAGGGGTAACCTTAACCGCACCTGTTCCAAACTCAGGATCAACAGCCTTATCGCCAATAACCGGGATTAACCTTCCCAAGAGGGGTAATCTGAGCCTTTTACCGATCAAACCTTTATATCTCCTGTCCTCGGGATGCACAGCAACAGCGGTATCCCCAAGCATGGTCTCCGGACGGGTGGTTGCAACCACTATATACCCGGATCCATCCTCAAGGGGATATTGGATATACCAGAGCTTACCCTCTTTGGGCTCAAATTCTACCTCCAGGTCAGCCAGAGCAGTATAACACCTGGGACACCAGTTAATAATGTAGTCCCCCTGATAAATAAGACCCTCTTCCCAGAGTCTGCAGAAGACCTCCTTTACCGCTTTTGAAAGACCCTCATCCATAGTAAATCTCTGGAAACTCCAGCTACAGCTTGCACCAAGTCTTTTAAGTTGCTCAATGATGCGATTCCCAAAGCGCTCCTTCCATTCCCAGACCCTCTTTAAAAAGCCCTCTCTACCAAGGTCTGTTCTACTCAGGCCCTCTTTGCTCAGTTCTCTTTCAACGACATTCTGGGTTGCAATCCCTGCATGATCCGTTCCGGGGACCCAGAGCACATCAAAACCATCCATCCTCTTAAATCTTGCCAGAACATCCTGAATAGTGTTATTCAGGGCATGGCCTATGTGGAGAGAACCTGTAACATTGGGAGGAGGTATAACCATGGAAAATTTGGGCTTTTTGGGGTCAAAGGTGGGTTCAAAGAGCCTTTTGTCTTCCCAGATCCTATACCACTTGTCCTCTACCTTTTTTGGGTCATAGCTTTTTTCAAGGCTAATCTCTGACATCAGGGTTACTCCTCCGTCAAGATTTGTGTCCCAAGACCCTCATCTGTGAAAAGCTCAATCAGAAGGCTGTGGGGGATCCTTCCGTCTATGATATGCACCTTCTTTACCCCTGAATTTATAGCCTTGCGGGCACTTTTCAATTTGGGAATCATTCCCCCTTTGGCGATCCCCTTCTCCAAAAGGGCTTCAATCTCCTTGGTATAAAGGGTTGAGATCAACTCTCCCTTTTCATTTTTCACACCTTCTACATCGGAGAGATAAATAAGTTTTTCTGCCTTTAAAATCCCAGCCACAGCCCCTGCCACGAGATCGGCATTTACATTATAGGCATCTCCCTCAGGCCCAACCCCAACAGGGGCAATCACAGGGATGAAACCATTCTCAATCAGAGTATATAACACAGCTGGATTTACCTTCCTTACCTTCCCTACCCTTCCGATATCAATAATTTCAGGAGGTCTGTCCTCCCCAGTATATTTATAAAGGGTCATTTTCTCAACCTCAACAAGGTTTCCATCTCTTCCTGAAAGGCCAACTGCCTGTCCTCCAGCTTGATTTATAAGGCTTACAATTTGTTTATTCACCGTCCCAACAAGGACCATCTCCACCACATTCATGGTCTCTTCATCAGTTACCCTCTGGCCTTCAATAAAGGTTGGCTTTAGACCCATTCTCTCCATCACCTGCGAGATCTGAGGGCCCCCTCCATGGACAATGATGGGTTGAATCCCCACATACTTCATTAACACTATATCCTGGGCAAAGGCCTCTTTGAGGACCTCATCAACCATGGCATGCCCACCATATTTAATTACCAGAATCTTACCATAAAAATCCCTGAAGTAGGGAAGGGCTGAAATTAAAATCCTTGCCTTTGCATGGATATCCATTTTTTTCTTGCCTCCTTTATATAAAACCTCTCGCAATCTAAAGCTTAGGGCTACCGAAACTTCATAAGAATTTACTTTAGTTTTTGGTAGGCAAAGGCCTTATCCCATCTCATCAACCAGCTTAGAGCTTGATTTTACCAGAGGGCTGGGGCATGAACAATGTAACATTTCAAAGGGCTAAGACCTGTATTCTTCACAGCATGACTAACTCCCGGGGAAATAACAACCACATCCCCGGATTTTGCCCTTTGCCATTTTCCCTCAAGATAAATCTCCCCTTCACCCTCTAAGATTAATATGTTATCCACTTCCCTTGCGTGCTTATGCAGAGGAATCTCAATACCTGGCTCAATCTCAAGGACGGTGATACTTAGCTCCGGGTGCTTTTCCCTGGTTAAAAGAAAGGCGATCTTTACTCCTTGAAATTTGGGATGGGGCTCCATTTTTAGGTCTCTAATATTGATGAGCATCTCCTTTCACCTCTATTCAGGCTTTACACGATAGATAACGGCATAGGGGAAGTCATCATGGACTAACTCAAAATATCTGGAGTCATACTTTCTAAGAAGGAACATCTGATTAAAGAGGGAGTTATCAGCCGGAGGCTCAACCAGAAATAGACCTGTCTGATTGGAGGCGGTCCTGATTATTTCAACCGTATAGCCCTGGTCAAAAAATCTTTTGGTTATCAAGGCGCTTCCATTATAAAAATGGAAATCCTTTATGGGAACTGAGCCATTTTTTACTGTAATTATCCCGTTATTGAGATCAAGCACGGCATCCTGCAAATCCGGACACTGGACCATATTGGTGCTAATTAACTTACAGCTTGGGGCAAGGATCTTTCCAAACTGTCCTTCCCTTCTATTAAAGTCATAGCTTCCAAAATAGTAGATCCAGCCAAATTTAGATATGAGATCGTCCGTAAAGACCCAGTAAATGGGGTCTTTAATGGGCTGGGCATATTTTCCCTGTTTAATCTCCTCAACCACCTCACTTGCGGACTTTCCCTCCTTTAATATCCTGGCAAGCCCTGTCAAGCCATAGTTTGATATAAAGGAGGTAAACAGCCAACCCTCGCGGGGATCTGTGGCTGCCAGGGCTCTTGCCACAAGATAGGTCTTGGGACTTGCCTGGGTCCCTCCATCATGAAAAACCGCTCTTCGGGCATAGAGCTGATAGGCATATCCATAATCCCACCAGCTAAAAATCACGGCATTTTTGGGAGTATTAAGCCTTATCCACTCCATATCCCTTACCAAGGGAGAAAAGATCTTGGGTGTACTTACCAATCCCAGGGCCTGTTTCTGAGAAAGAAGAGCGGTGATAAAAACAAGGAGCCCCACCGAGGCGGTAACAAGGCCCTGTTTGTACTCCTCTTTAAAGATATCTAAATAGGGTAAGGCCCTTTCAAAAAGAAAGTGTACTAAATAACCCAACCCGATGCCAATAAAAGGTGCAAGATACATGGCAAACCTTGCCCCTGAAAAAAAGGAAAGGAGACCTATGCCAAAAAAGGGGAAGAGAAAAAAGAGCTTTCTAAAGTGGAAGATAAAGAGCAAAAAGACTCCCACAAGACCAATCACTCCCAAAATCTTGTTAAAGACAACAGAAGTTATAACCTCCCCGAAACTCATCTTCTGAAGCTCTGAAATGGACATAAAGATGTTGGGAAAGTCCTTAAAGAGGATATCTGCGGAGGTAGGACTCTTGAGATTAAAGACCAAGGTTTTGACCTGTAAATAGAGAGCATAAGGCCCTGCCCAGATGTACCAGAGTTGAGGAAGGATAAGTAATGCTAAGTAGAGCAGATCCTCTCTGGAGAAGGTCTGCTCTATACCCCTTTTTAAGATGCGCGCCCTCAAATAATCCCAGAAATAGGCCAAAAGAAAGGTCAAAAGCAAAACAAAGTTGAGATTGGGATGGGCATACCAGAGGTGATAAAAGATCAGGGTAAAACTGGAAAGTAATATCCAGAGGAGCTTTTTTTTAAAGTTGCTACTTTGAAAAAATAGATAGAAAAAGAGGGCTATTAAAAAGGGAAGGGTTAGATTAAAGACATCATGGTCAAGCCGCATAAGACCGGTTCTTCCAAGATACATAGGGGCCGAGACTGCAACTAAACCTCCCAGAAGACCGGCCCAGGGAAGCTTGATTTTATTAAGGTAAAAATACAGCGGAACAGCCACACTTACCGCCATAAAAGGGATCAACCAGTAAGTGAGCCAGGCCACACTTTTACCCGTGATCTCTGAAAGGACATAAAAAACATAGCTTATAATGTGTCCTGAATAAGAATATCTTGGTGCAAAGGATAGCTCATCAGAAAGTCTTGCCTTGGAGGAATTATCCGGATAAAACCTGAAATTATCAATTCCTCCGCTCTTAAAGAGCCCCTCCTTCATATCTAAGGCATACCTTGCAAAGTAAAAGGAATCATATTCAGAATAAAGGGGCTCACCCTTATAGTAGAAAAAAGCTGAATTCTCTTCCCAGATACGGGAATCCTCAAAGCGGATATATACACCGAAGAAAAGAACCACCAAGAAAAGGAGGTAATAAAATACCTGGTAGGGAATCCTTTTTTCCATAACTAACCCCTTAACCAAACTTATAGTTTATTCCATAGCCACCCCTTGGGTAACTCCAGAGGATATTGCCATAGAGACATCCGATCCTGCAGGAGCCACACTCCAAACAGGCCTGATAATTTATGAGGATCTTACCCTCTTCCGTCAATCGATAAACCCCGGCTGGACAAAAGGATAGACAGGACCTTTCTTTGCAACTCAAACAGAGCTTCTCATCCTTAATCCTGAGATGGGAAGACTCCTCATCCACATAAAACTTAACACTGGAGATCTTTTCATCAATATTGACATAGACCCTTTCTACCAAAAGAGCCTCCCCATATTAAATAGATCCTTTAAAATCCCAAAAAGGCCTCTTTTTCTTCTGATTATACCAAGGATTTCGCGCAGGACATCCCTTTTATACCTCCCCTGGGCTGAAAAGTAAAGATTGAAAACCTGGTAAAGCATATCCGGGTACAGGGAAAAAAGATGGCTATTCTGCAATAGGAACCCCTTTAGATCCTTAAGAAGCCGAAGGTCTTTATATATATAACTCTGTCTGAAGCGCTCCTCATATTCCCGTAGGGTTTTCTCGGAAAAATCTCCCCTTTCTAAGGCTAAGTAAGCCGTATCTGCTGCCATAAGGCCTGAATAAATGGCAAGATTTGTGCCCTCTCTGAAGAGGGGATTTACAAGACCGGCTGCATCCCCTGTGACAAGTATCCCCTTGCCATACATCTTGGGAAGCCCCTTAATCCCCCACTCTGGAATGAGATGGGCCCCATATTCTAAGGTCTCCGCCCCCTGGAAGAGCTCTCTGAAGAAGGGATGTCCCTTGGCCCTTTCAAGGATCTCATAGGGCTTAAGATTGAGATCAACGAGGGTCTTGAGAAAGACCCCGATCCCAAAAGAAAGGGTATTTTTGTTGGTGTATAAAAACCCCGTTCCTGGAAGGCCCGAGGTTACCTCTCCAATAATCTCAACAGCAAGGCCTTTATTTTCAGTTAATCCAAGCCTTGTCTCCATGGCCCCTTTGGGGAGCTGAAGAACCTCCTTTACTGCAAGGACAACCTCTTCGGGTTTAAAGGGGGTAGTTAGCCCGGCCCTTTCTGTAAGAACCCTGTTAACCCCTTCCGCTAAGATTACAATCTTGGCTGATATTTCTGCAGGCCTTTTATCCTGAAAACTTTTGGGTCTATCAACCACAACCCCGGCTATTTGCGAATCCTTGAAGATAAAGTCAATAACCCTGGTCTTGGGGGCGATTAAAACCCCCCTTTTCAGGGCATACTCAGAGAGCCAGTTATCAAATCTGGCTCTTAGGGCTGTAAAGGACTCCTCAGCCTCTTTCTTGGTATGAAGAAACTTTACCACACCCTCTTTGGCAACCAAAAAGTAGCCCTCCTCAGTCACAGGTCTTTCCGCTGGAAAGGGCTCAACCTTGGGGAAATCAGGCACAAGCTTCTTTATGGAATCTGAGTAAATGACCCCTCCAAAGAGGTTTTTTCCGCCACAAAAACGTCCTCTTTCAATGAGGAGAACCTTAACCCCCTTTGCGGCAAGGGAGATCCCGCTTGCAAGCCCCGCAGGTCCTCCCCCCACAATCACCACATCAAAGGAAAAATCACCCATCTACAGCCCCTTTTCCCTTTTTAAGGCTGAAATAAGAGCCTCGGCTACAGCCTTCCAGTCTCCAAGAATTCCTATATCGGCAATCTTAAAGATAGGGGCTTCTTTGTCCGTATTTACCGCTATGATAAAGTCAGAGTTTTGCATACCTGCTCGGTGCTGAATAGCCCCGGAGATACCAAAGGCCATATAAACCCTGGGCCTGATTGTTTTCCCTGTCTGCCCAACCTGATGTTCATAGGAAATCCAGCCAGACTCAACAGCCAGACGGGTAGCCCCAACTTCACCGGAAAGCATACAGGCAAGCTCCCTTAATTTTTCAAAGCCCTCTTTACCTCCCAGCCCCTTTCCTCCTGCTACTACTACATCGGCATATTCAAGGTTAACTGTTTTTTCCCTGGGAATAAAGTCCAATCTCTCAACACCTGCAAAGTCCTCAGTCAGGTCTACCTCCTCTCTTATGACCTCACCAGAGGGATTGTCTCTCCTTTCAGGAATCGGAAAAATCCTTGGACGCACCGTTGACATCTGGGGACGATGATGGGGACAGACTATGGTTGCCATGATGTTCCCACCATAGGCAGGACGGGTCATGAGGAGATGCCCGCTCTCTTTCTCTATGGCAAGTTCAGTAACATCCGCTGTTAGCCCTGTCTCAAGAAGGGTTGCTACCCCTCCAGCCAGATCCCTCCCTAAGGGGGTTGCGCCAAGGAGAAGGATTTCAGGTCGGTATTTTTGAGAAAGTTCACTTAAAGCCCTGGCATAGGGTCTGTGCCTATAATATCTCAGAACAGGGTGTTCCACAAGATAGACCCTTTGAGCACCATAGGCAAATACCTCTCCGGTTAAATCCTCAACCCTCTCTCCCAGTAAGACACCAGCCACCATTCCTGAAAGGTCCTCAGCCAGTTTTCTGGCAATCCCAAGGAGCTCAAAGGAAACGGGATGGATCTTCCTTTCTTCCTGCTCAATAAAGACCCAGACCTCTTTCATAGTAATCCCTTTCCTCTTAGGGCATTTATAATCTTTGCTATCACCTCATCCAGCGAGACTTCCTTTAGGTCATATAAAATTCCCTGTTTTTTGAGTTCCGGTGTATAGACCTTTTTGACCTGGGTAGGAGACCCCTTCAAGCCAAGTTTATCTCTATCAAAGGAGACAGGCCCCTCTGCAGTGAGGACCTCAGGCTCACTCTGTATGGCCTTTAAAATCTCAGAAAAGGGAACAAAGGGCACTTCAGAAAGTTCTTTTTCACAGGTGATTAAAAGGGGGAACCTTGCCCTCAGAATCTCTATCCCCCTCTCAGTTTTTCTGTGCAAAATAATATTCTTTGAGTTTAGATCTACAGACTCAATTTTACTGACATAGGTCACAACAGGGACACCAAGGCGGGTTGCAACCCCGGGGCCAACCTGAGCGGTATCACCGTCTATGGCCTGTTTCCCAAAAAGATATAAGTCAAAGGGTCTCTCCTTTTCTAAAAATTTAATGGTCTGAGCCAGGACATAGCTTGTGGCTAAGGTATCAGCTCCGGCAAATTTGCGATCCGAGAGTAAAAGGATGCGATCTGCCCCAAACTCAACAGCCTCTTTTAGGGCCAATCTTGCCTGAGGTGGCCCCATGGTGATAACTGTTATCTTTGCTCCGTATTCCTGTTTCAGTCTACAGGCTGCACTTAGGGCAACAAGGTCGTAGGGGTTTATAATGGAGGGAACTCCCTCCCGAACAAGGGTTCCTGTCTCAGGATTGATACGAATATTGGTTGTATCCGGGACCTGTTTTATGGAGACCAAGAGGTTGAGCATCTATTTTTGATGGCCGGGTAATTGAAGATGAGAACAGGTTCCAGTGGGGCAGGAATAGGTTTCCACATTGCCTGAAGACGCCTTTTTGGGACCAGCCTCTCCCTTACCTAAAAGGGAATTTACCACACTCAAGAGCCTTTCAATTCTTTTTGAGCCACAGGCCTTGCAACAAAGGGAAGATAATTCTTCTTTACTTTTCAAAAGGGCCTCAAACTCTTCACCACAATCCTTACATTTGAATTCATAAATAGGCATAGCTTACCTCTAAATTATAGGAAAGTGCCCGGGGCCGGACTCGAACCGGCACGGAGGCGGTCCTCCAGTGGATTTTAAGTCCACAGCGTCTACCTATTCCGCCACCCGGGCCCGCTTGAAAAAATAATAACCAATTTTCCTCTTTTTGCAAGGGCTCTTAGCATCCATTAGGCATCTTGTATAGTGCAACAGGGAACTTCCAAAAAAATTATTGGGTTTGAGACCTAAAGCCCGCGGCT
>CAYTDX010000044.1:0-11894 GCA_964436655.1 uncultured Caldimicrobium sp. | reverse complement strand
GAGACAGATGAGGGCTTTTTGTGGAGAGTTCTTCACAAGGCCATTGTAGCAAAGAATTTAGAAGAGCTTCTTGTCCATTTCCAGTAAAATCCCATACTCCTCTTCCTTAAGTCTGCTGCTGCCTTAAAATTCAAAATCTTTTGCGGGTTTTGGTAGCCGCAAGCTTCAGCTTGCGTGAGATTTTTTTGCAGGCTAAAGGTCTTGCGGCTACCAAATTAATGATTTTTGGTTCTGGAGGTAGCCGCAACCTTTATGTTGCGTGATGATTTCAAGGATTTTTTATTTTTGAAAATATACGCAGGCTAAAGGTCTTGCGCCTACCGAAAAAGACTAATTTTGTGAAAAACCCACAAAATCTAAAATCCAGTGGACTTATACATTTCCTTGACAAGCCCTGATTTTAAGGTATCCTTAGGCCTATGCTTGATCTAAAGTTTATCCGGGAAAACCCTGAGTTCGTAAAAGCTGCCCTGAAAAAAAGAGGGGGAGAGTATCCCTTAGAAGAGGTGCTTAAGTTAGATGAAAAGAGAAGGAGGCTCTTGCAGGAGGTTGAGTCCTTAAGATATACCAGAAAGTCCCGTTCCGAGGAGATAGGCGTCCTTAAAAAAAGGGGAGAGGAGGCAAAGGCTAAGGAGCTTTCTGCCGAGGTCAAGGAGCTTGGGGAGAGACTTAAGACCCTTGAGGATGATTTGAGAGAAACGGAAAAACTCCTCTGGGATGCCCTTTCTCGGATTCCCAATCTCCCCCATCCTTCTGTTCCTTACGGAGAGAGCGACAAGGACAATGTGGTAGTCAAGATTTATGGAGAAAGGCCCTCTTTTTCTTTTAAGCCAAGGCCCCACTGGGAAATCGGTGAGGCTCTTGGGATCTTTGATTTTGAAAGGGCAGCTAAACTTACGGGAAGTAGATTTACTGTCTATTACAGAGAGGGGGCCCTTTTAGAGAGGGCCCTGATCAACTTTATGCTTGATCTTCATGTTAAGAAACATCATTATATAGAGGTCTTACCGCCCTTTATTGTAAATTCTTTATCCATGTATGGGACAGGACAGCTTCCCAAGTTTAGGGAAGAGCTCTTCAAGCTTGAGGACTGGGACTATTATCTTATTCCCACAGCTGAGGTTCCTGTCACCAATCTTCATCGGGATGAGATCCTGCCGGAAGAAAGCCTCCCTCTTTATTACACTGCCTATACTCCCTGTTTCAGGGCAGAGGCCGGGGCTCACGGAAAGGATATAAAAGGTATAATCCGCCAGCACCAATTTAATAAGGTAGAACTTGTAAAATTTGTCCTTCCTGAGAACTCCTATGAGGAACTGGAGAACCTTCTCCTTGATGCCGAAGAGGTTTTGCAACTCCTTGAGCTTCCTTACAGGGTGGTAGTGCTTTGCACCGGAGACCTGGGTTTTGCCTCAGCCAAGACCTATGATATTGAGGTCTGGAGCCCTGGTCAGGATCGCTATGTGGAGATATCCTCTTGCTCTAATTTTGAAGACTATCAGGCCAGAAGGGCAAACATTAGATTTCGTCCCAAGGGTGGAGGAAAGCCCCGCTATGTTCACACTCTTAACGGCTCAGGTCTTGCGGTAGGTAGAACCCTTATGGCCCTTCTTGAAAACTATCAACAGGAAGACGGATCTGTCCTTATCCCTAAGGCCCTTCAACCATACACAGACGGACTCGAGAGAATTAGCCCGGCAAAGGCAAAGACAAAAACATAGCCGGAGCCTTTCATAAAGATACTGCTCTCTTTTAAAACCTTCCCAGGGTTAAAGTTTTCTCCTGGTGAAAGTGAATCTTGTCTCAGAAAAGGTAATCCTTCTCTATGGATGATGAGAAGAGAGCTTTGCAGAATTGTGGTTCTTTTTAGGTTTCTGGTAGCCGTGGCCTGTATTTTGTATTAAATTTTTTTTGCAAGACCTGAAGGTCTCAGGGCTACCAAATCTATGACTCTTGATTTTTTTTGTTTTTAAAAACCTTCTCAGGCTAAAGGTCTTGCGGCTACCTCTAAAATTCTAATTCCCTATCTGCAGGCTAAAGGTCTTGCGGCTACCGAAAGAGACTAATTTTGTAAAGAACTTGAATAGAGATAATTGAGCCCTTAAAAAGGGACAAATTTAAACTCAACGGAAAGAGGATAGAGGTGAATATAATTGGAAAGGGGATAAAGGAGAAGCTCTATGTGCTTGTGACCTATATGGATGTGGGAGAGGTGGCAGAATATGCCAGAAAAAAAGGACATAAAGGTTTACTATTCATATTAATTTCCTGTATAGAGATCTTTGCAAGATTTTCTATGGTAGCCGAAGGCTTACCCGTTCCATTCAATAGGGAAAAATCAAGGAGAGACACTCCCGAGAGGGGCAATAACCTTCACTCAGGGCCTCTTCAAGATTATTAAATACTACCCTTTGTTTGATTTTACGAGCCTCCAAACAATCGGGATGATGAAAGCGACGGCTTTTTTTATTTCCCACAAAAATTACCTTAGCCTGGGGCTTATCCACATAACTGAAGAGCCCTACTCTTTTCAAGAGGGCCTTTCTTTGAACGGGAAGCAGTCTCTCGGAGATTTTAGCACTTCCTTCATAAAAGCATACCAATCCCAGACCCTCTGAGATAAGGATCTCTGAAATAGAGGTTCCGTTTGGAAAATAAAGGTCTCCAAGGAGTCTTCCGTAATGATCCCTCTCCCTGAGGGTTTTTTCCAGGCAGAAGCTCTTTCCCTCAGTTAATTCCCTGTTTCTGCGATAGGCCTCTTCAGCCAGGGGCTCTGGTCTTCCATCCGGGGTGTGGAGCTCAAGGGTATTAATTCCTGCATAACGGAGCTTTTCTCCCCCTTCAAGGAGAACCGTATCTCCATCTATGGCTCTTTGGACCTTGACCTTTAATAGGGGAGGCTTGCATTCAAAGACTTCTTCCTTCTTTGACTGGCCCTGGGAAGTACAACTCAGAAAAACTAAAAGGGTCAGGAAAAGTAAGAGATGAAAGAGCCTTCTAAAGTTTACTCGCATCCCTTTACCTCCTCAAGGGTATTAAATTATAAAGGTGGCATCTCCATAGGAATAAAAGCGGTATCCCCTCTGGATAGCTTCCCTGTAAGCCCTTAAAATTAGGTCCCTCCCAGCAAAGGCACAGACCAGGAGTAGAAGAGAGGACCTAGGAAGATGAAAATTTGTAATCAAGGCAGAGAGGACCTTGAATTCAAAACCAGGATAGATGTAGAGGTCGCATAGGCCCTGAAAGGGTTTAAAGTCTTTTCTGGCAAGAAATTCAAGGGTTCTCGCTGAAGTGGTTCCAACCCCAATAACCCTTCTTCCCTGGGCTTTAGCCTTCACGATAGCCTCAGCAGTTTGCGCTGAAACCTCAATGTATTCAGGTTCAAGTTTGTGCTTTCTTATATCCTTAGCCTTAATGGGAGCAAAGGTTCCATAACCCACATGGAGGGTTATAAATTTTATTTCTATCCCTTTGTTTTTAAGTCTCTCCAGAAGTTGAGGATCAAAGTGGAATCCTGCTGTAGGGGCTGCTATGGAACCCTCCTTTGTTGCAAAGACAGTCTGATACCGCAAAAGATCCATCTCTTCGGGTTCTCTCTTGATATAGGGGGGAAGAGGAGCCTTTCCCAACCTGGCGATTACCTTCTCAAGGGGCTCCCCCTTTGTCTCAAGCCTTAGTCTAAATCTTCCACCCCCAAGGTCTTCTAATAAAAAAATTTTTACCTCTTCCTTCGGAGCGCTAAGAATCATCCCGGGCCTCAATCTCTTGCCCTTGATAAGACCCTGGGTTTCAAAGACCCTGCCCACTGGTTTTTTAAAGAGAAGGAGCTCCACTAATCCCCCCGTCTCCTTCATAAGCCTTAGCCTTGCTGGAAAGACCTTGGTATCATTCAGTATGAGAAGGTCTCCTGCCTTGAGATAGCCCTCAATTTCAGAAAACCGCTCGTGAAAATAGAGCTCTCCCCTTTGTCTCTCTATGACAAGGAGCCTGCTAGCTCCCCTCTCCTTAGGAGGATAGTAAGCAATATTTTCTTCGGGAAGGGGGTAGTCGTAGGAATTTAGATCAAACTCAGGGGGGAGTAATGCCATTTAAAGGTAGAGGGGAGGAATGGA
Source organism: uncultured Caldimicrobium sp. (assembly GCA_964436655.1). GTDB lineage: Bacteria > Desulfobacterota > Thermodesulfobacteria > Thermodesulfobacteriales > Thermodesulfobacteriaceae > Caldimicrobium. The sequence continues at coordinate 7,782 of CAYTDX010000044.1, read as the reverse complement.
TTCAAGGACGGTCAGGTCTTCAACCCTCTCTCTTTGCCTTATCAGAAAGAATTGATCTCCCTCAACAAGCACCTCAGCTACCCGGGGACGGGAATTGTAATTTGAGCTCATAACAAAACCATAGGCCCCGGCACTCATTACAGCAAGAAGGTCTCCCCTTCGCACCTGAGGGATTCGTCTTTCTTTGGCTAAGAAATCTCCGGATTCACATATAGGACCTACAATATCCACAACTACTTCCTCTCCTTCTTTTTCCTCAACAGGCACAATCCTGTGATAGGCCTGATAAAGGGAAGGCCTGATAAGGTCATTCATTCCCGCATCTACAATAACAAATTTCTTTTCCCGATTGGATTTTGTATAGAGAACCTTAGTTACAAGGATACCGGCATTACCCACAATCAGGCGTCCAGGCTCAAGTATCAGGATAGTGGGGAGGCCCTTTAATTCCTTAAGTATGGCTGAGGAATATTCATCAGGTAAAGGAGGTTCCTCCTGATCATAGACTATACCGAGACCCCCTCCTATATCCAGATACTTGAGCTCAAAGCCAAGAGAGGTCAATTCCTCCCAGAGGGATTTTAGCCGTTTTAAGGCATCTACAAAGGGAGAGATGGTGGTGAGTTGTGACCCTATATGGGCATCAAGGCCTATGGGACATAGCCAGGGATTCTCCTTGGTCTTTAAGTAGGCAGGGATGACCTCCTCTTCAGGCACTCCAAACTTATTTTTGCTAAGACCTGTTGAGATGTAGGGATGAGTCTTGGGGTCCACATTGGGATTGGCTCTGATGGAAAAGGGGGCCTTGATTCTGAGAGTCCTGGCCACTTCTCCTAGGACCTCAAGCTCTTCCAGACTTTCCACATTGAACATGAGGATACCAGCTTTAAGGGCAGATTCCATCTCAGCAGGGGTCTTTCCAACACCAGAGAAAACGATTTTTTGAGGGGGGATTCCAGCCTTAAGCGCTCTGTGGAGCTCCCCTCCTGAAACGATGTCAGCACCTGCTCCCTCTCGGGCAAGGAGGGCTAAGATCGCTAAATTGGAATTGGCCTTAACAGAATAACAGGTAAGATGGTCTATCTCATTAAAGGCAGATTCAAAGACCTTAAAGTGTCGCCTGATGGTCTTTCCAGAGTAAATGTAAAGAGGGGTTCCATACCTTTCAACAATTTTTTTTACCGGGACCTCTTCGCAATAAAGCTCACCTGCATGATAAATAAAGTAGTGCATAGCCAAAAGTATAACCCCAAAGTCCAAGAAGACAAGGGGTTGTATGAGGCCACTAGATTTTAGACTTTATATCAGATTTAGAGTTCTTTGCAAGATTTATCTTTTTCGGTAGCCGCAAGACCTTTAGCCTGCGTATATTTTCAAAAATAAAAAATCCTTGAAATCATCACGCAACATAAAGGTTGCGGCTACCTCCAGAACCAAAAATCATTAATTTGGTAGCCGCAAGACCTTTAGCCTGCAAAAAAATCTCACGCAAGCTGAAGCTTGCGGCTACCACAAATCCAAAAATCAAGAGTCATAGATTTGGTAGTCGCAGGCTTTAACCTGCACGGGTTTTTGAAGAATAATAAAAATTTTTCTAAAAAAAGGAGGCTCTCTTATTTTTCAGGAGGGCCAAAGAGGGTATTAGAAAACCTCACATACCAGGCAGCTGCCTGAACCTGAATGATAAAGGCAAGGGCTACAACCAGGGCAACCTCAGGATGAGCCTTACCAAAGGTAAGCATGGCAATGGCTAAACAGATAGAAAGATTACGCATAACTGTTCCGTAAACCAAGGCTATGGCATCACCCCTTTTGAAGAAGAGTCTGCCGATGAAAGTGGCTATGGCAAAATTTAAAAGATAAAGGACAGCAAGGGGTAGAAGGATATAAAAGACAAGGGATATCTGGTTAACTATTTCCTTAGCTTTGAGAGACATGGCGATAAAGACAATTCCGAGGACCCCAAGTGTTGAGACCCCCGAGAACCTCGGGGTAAACTCTTTGGCAAATCTTTGCTGGCCATACTTCTTTAAAAGGTATTTCTGGGTAAAATACCCAGCCACCATGGGTAAAAAGACCACAAAGAGTATCTGTTTAAAGATGAAGAGGACATCCACCTTCAAATGGGCTGACATGAGAAACTGGACATAAATCGGGGTAGCCAGAGATCCCAGAATCAGACCAATAACTGTCATCTTCACCGCAGCCTCAACATTCCCTTTGGCAAAGCCTGTCCAGGAAATGGTCATTCCACTTGTGGGAACAAGGCCTGCCAGGAGAAGTCCAAGGGTGAGATAATAGTTGTCTCCGAAAAACAAAATTCCAATCCAGTAAGCCAAAAAGGGGATGACCAGAAAGTTTATGCCCTGAGCTGTTAACAGGACCTTTGTGTCTCCTCCCTCCAGGACCTTTCTGAATTTCAGGTTGATCATCATGGGATAGATCATCACAAAGGTGAAGAAGAGTACAAAGTTTTTCAAAAAAGACAAATCCAGATAGAGGCCACAGATAAAACCTGCTAATAAACTGGCAGGTATGAAAAAGATCAAGTTCTTGGTCAAGAACTGGAGAAATTTCCACATAGCCACCTCCTATTCAGCATAAAACTTAATATTTAATCAATTTTATTAATCTTTAGGCAAAAGTCAAGGGCAAAATTCTTGGGGATTTACCATTGATTTTACTGGAAATCTTAATATAATAACTTTAAGGTCCTGGTGAAATGGAACTAAAAAAACTCATCAAAGTTAGTGACTATGAATGGGAAATCCCTCAGACTGCAGATATGAAGGTTCCGGGACGGATCTTCGGTAGTCAACGGCTTATAGAGGAGATGGATGAAAAGGTCTATGAACAGGTCTCCAATGTAGCTACTCTTCCAGGGATAGTTAAGGCCTCTTTGGCCATGCCAGATGCCCACTGGGGTTATGGGTTTCCCATAGGGGGAGTGGCGGCCTTTGATCCTGAGGAAGGAGGCATTATCTCTGTTGGAGGGGTAGGCTATGACATCTCCTGTGGGGTTAGGACCCTGCTTTCACCTCTCACCAAAGCTGAGGTTGAGCCCTACCTTGAAAAACTCGTAAAGGCCCTTTTTGATACTGTTCCCAGTGGGGTGGGTTCTGAGGGAGAGATCAAGCTTTCCACAAACCAATTGGATGAGGTTCTGGTTGGAGGTGCCCGATGGGCGGTAAAAAGGGGATATGGATTACCAGAAGACTTAGAGTTTATTGAGGAAAAGGGGTGCATGGAGGGAGCTGATCCGAGCTTTGTCTCCACGGAGGCCAAAAAAAGGCAGCACCGCCAGGTGGGAACCCTTGGGTCAGGAAATCACTATCTTGAGATCCAATATGTGGCCGAAATTTATGATTCTAAGGCAGCCAGCGCCTTCGGTCTTTTTGAAAACCAGGTTGTGGTCACCATTCATTGTGGTTCTCGTGCCCTTGGCCATCAAATAGCTACAGATTATTTGCCTGTTCTTGCCAAGGCCTCTCGTAAGTATGGTATACCTATCAGGGAAAAGGAGCTTGTCTGCGCCCCCATTAATTCAGAGGAGGGATTGCAGTATTTCAAGGCCATGTGTTGTGGGATTAACTGCGCCCTTGCCAACAGGCAGGTGATAGCTCACTTAGTAAGAGAGGTCTTTAAGGGATTTTTTCCAGGGATTTACCTCAAGCTTTTGTATGATGTAAGTCATAATACCTGTAAGGTGGAGTGGCACGAGATTAAGGGGAAGCAAAGGAGGTTATATGTTCATCGCAAGGGGGCAACCAGGGCCTGGGGTCCTGGCAGGCCTGAGCTTCCTGAGGCCTATCGCGAGGTTGGACAGCCTGTTATCATAGGTGGGTCCATGGGAACAGCTTCCTATATCTTAACAGGCACCAAAGAGGGAGAGGAAAAGGCCTTTGGATCAGCCTGTCACGGAGCAGGAAGAACCATGAGCAGAAATCAGGCTATCAGGTCCTTTAGAGCAGAGGAAATCATTGAAGGACTCAGGAAGAGGGGTATTATAATTATGGGTAAGTCCAAAAAAGGCCTGGCTGAAGAGGCCCCTGAGGCATATAAAGATGTATCTTTGGTAATAGAGGCAACCTGCCAGGCAGGGCTTACCAAAAGGGTAGCTAAACTTTTGCCTATGGGCTGTATTAAGGGTTAAAATAAAACCAGGAAGGAGGTGTGGGTATGAAAGGACTATTTTTAAAGCTGAGTGGAGTTGTGGTTGGTTCTACCCTTTTATTCGCCTGTAGTTGTCAGACTCCCCCGGAGGTGGCTGAAAAGGCCCAGGCTGCTCCCCAAGCTGCTGCTTCAGCTGAACCGGAATGTTGCAAGAAGCTTCAGAACGAGCTTAATGCCCTGAAGCTTCAGGTTGAGGGATTAAAGTCACAGCTTGATAATGTTAAGGTTCAGGCAAGTGAGGCTCAGGCAGCCTCTCAGAAGGCCATAGAGGCGGCTAACAGAGCCGAAGAGGCGGCTAAAAGGGCTGAAAGTGCCTCCGCCAAGGCAGAGAGGATCTTTGAGAAGGGACTCAAAAAATAATGCCCAAACCCTTTCAGAAACTGGGGGATCTCTTTGGTATCCCCCAGAGGGAAGGCCTGTTAAAGGATGAACCTCCTCCTTTTAAGGTTAAATCCTGGGAGGAGGTTCTCTTTACGGTCAAGCCCTTTCAAGAAAAAAATTTTTACTATTCACACACCCCGAAAAAGCCTCTTAAAACTCGGGATAAGGACTGGCCTCCGCGAAAGATTGAGATCAAACTCCCCCTTACCTCGGAATATATTGAAGGAAGGCGGAGTTATGTCAGTCCTGAGACCTTAAGGAAGCTCAGGGAGGGACACTTTTCCATACAGGCCTCTCTTAATCTGAGGGGATTTTTCCTGGAAGAAGCACGCCTCCTTTTTGAAGACTTCATGGAAAGTGCCCTGAGAAAGGGCTTGAGCTGTGTCCTCATTATCCACGGAAGAGGCCTTTCCTCAAAGGGAGAACCTGTCTTAAAGAAAAAGGTGAGAGAGTGGCTGGAGAGAGGCCCTTTTCGCCGATTTGTCCTTGCCTATGCCTCAGCCAGACCCTGTGACGGGGGCCTTGGGGCAACCTATGTGCTTCTGAGCTCAAGACCTCTCAAGAGATAAATGTTTCTTCGCTCCCCAAGAAAGCTCCTTCTTCTCTACGGAAAACCGGGATCCGGTAAAACTACCCTTCTTGAATACCTTTTTCAATGGCTCCTTAACCTTGGTCTACCCTATCACCTAACCGGTTTTATCACCAAGGAGGTTAGAGAGGGAGCGGAAAGAATTGGTTTCAATCTCCTCTATCTTCGGGACAGGAATTTGAGCCTCCCCTTAGCAAGACTTAAGTCTTTGAGTGCATCCAAAGGGCATCCGGTTGTGGGAAAATACGCCGTCTTTTCCCAGAATTTAGATAAAATCCTTGAGGTCATCCAGAATGACCTTATGGAGGCAAAGCAACCTGTGCTTCTTTTCCTGGATGAGATCGGGAAAATGGAGGTCCTATCCGAAAAATTTGTGGCCTTTCTTGAGCATTTAGAGGAGGAAGTGGTCCTTGTGGCTACCTTAGGGACTGGTGAGCATCCCCTTCTTAGGGCCTGGGCAGACCTGAGATCAGCCCTTTACTGTGAAGTAACCCTGGAGAACAGAGATTTTTTGAGAGATCGCCTAAGGGTTGAGTTTTACAGGAAGGGACAAATCTTTGTGCTTGAGGGGATAGATGGGGTCGGAAAAAGTACCCTCTTTCAGGCCCTTAAAGATGATCCTGCCTTTGGGGAGCTTATCTTTTCCTTTGAGCCAACTTCAGGTCTTTACGGGCAAAGATTAAGAAGACTTCTTTCTGAAAAAAAAGCAGATCCTCAGGAATTGTTGAACCTTTTTATTCTGGATAGAAAAGACCATGTGGAGAAACTGATTTTGCCTGCCCTACGGGAAGGGAAAATCATCCTCCTTGACCGCTATTATCTCTCAACTGTAGCCTATCAGGGAGTAACCTTTGGAAATCTTTTAGAGCTCCTTAAGCTCAATGAGACCTTCGCTCCCCTTCCTGATCTGGTTATCTACCTTGACCTCTCCGTTGAGCAGGCCCTTAAGAGGGTCTCCTCAAGAAATATGGGCAGAAGCCTCTTTGAAAGAGAGGAATTTCTGAGGTCTGTTTCTCGGAATTATGAAGAGATCTTACCCCTTTTCAGGCATGTGCGTTTGCCGGCCTGGAAGACTCTGGAAGGCCTCTATCCCGAAGTAAAAGAGCTCATCCAGAGCCATCTTAAACCAGAAACTTAAAGGTGCCCTTTCCCAGAATGTCGTGAAGGTGGAGGATCCCCACAAGGAGCCCATCAAAGTTTACCACAGGAAGAACGGTGATCTGATGTTTTTCCATTAATTCTAAGGCCTCAGCTGCAAGCCTGTTTTCTTCAATCCTCTTGGGATTTTTGGTCATCACCTCTTCAATTTTGGCCTCAGGTAAGCCTTTATACTTAGTGACTACTCTTCTTAAGTCACCATCAGTAAAGATCCCGGTAAGATGCCCCAAAGAATTTACTACAAGAATAGCTCCCAGTCTCTTTTTATCCAACTCCTCCAGGACCTCTTTGAGGGATGTGCCCTCTTTGACAGAGGGGATCTTCTCCCCGGTCAGCATGATCTCTTTGACCTTTACTTTAAGTCTTTCTCCGAGGCTGCCTCCAGGGTGATTCCGTCTAAAGTCCTCAGCCTGAAGTCCTCTTAATTCAAAGAGGACGATGGCCAGGGCATCCCCGAGGGCAAGCATGGCAGTTGTGCTGGCTGTGGGAGCAAGGCCAAAGGGACAGGCCTCTCTGGGGACAGAGGTCTTTAAGACCACATCTGAAAGCCCTGCCAGAACACTTTTGGGATTGCCTGTCATGGACACAATGGGTACCCCTCTTGATTTTAAGATCTTGACTAATTCACAGACCTCAAGGGTATTTCCAGAGTAGGACAGGGCAAGAAGGATGTCCTCTGCAGTAACCATGCCAAGGTCTCCGTGAAGGGCCTCCACGGGATGGAGAAAAAAAGAGGGAGTCCCTGTGGAGGAGAGGGTGGCTGAGATCTTTTTTCCGATGAGACCGCTCTTGCCAACACCTGTTACAACAACTCTTCCTTTACACCGCCGAAGGAGATCAATAGCTTGATTGAAGGTGGCGTCTAAGTTATTAAGGAGGCTCTCTAAGGCCTCCTTTTCAATCTGGATGACCTCAAGGGCCTTTTGAAGAATCTGGGCGGCCTCCATCAGTGAAAAATGATCTTTTCTTCCTCTAACATCTTTTTGGATTTCTTTAGTTCCTGGATCTCATCCTCAAGAAAATCGCTGAAGATTTCAAGAATCTTATTGAGAGTCTCTGTAATAAAGGACTCTCTGGCAAGGAGCTCATCCATTTTTTTCTCAACCCAAGTAAGGTCTTCCGGAGGGAGGTCTCTCCAGGAGAGATGGCGAAACATGCTGTAAAAGGCCCTGCGTCTGTTCATACGATACCTGAGCTCATCAAGAAGGGCCTTTGGGTCTCTCATCTTTTCTCTGAACTCCTCTAAGAAGAACCGAATATCCTCTTCCTGAAGCTCCCAGAAGCTCTTGATCCAATCCTTAAGAGTGAGGATGGTGTCCCTTTCTTGCATAATTCCACCTCTTGAGGTTTTTGGTGTAATCTAATCCAAGGTGAAAAAAAAGCAAGCACCTGTATCCCGCAAAAGGATTTTAGACTTTGTATCAACCTTAGAAGTTCATTGTAAAATTGTTTTTTGTGGTAGCTGAGAGATCTTCAGCCTG
>CAYTDX010000043.1:0-11913 GCA_964436655.1 uncultured Caldimicrobium sp. | reverse complement strand
AGACTCATACAAGAGATTGACTTTTCTGAATTTTCAATTATAACTTTTTACAAAGTTGTAGGCCCTGCTATCTTATACAAAAACAATTACCAGGGGATAAACGGAAATAAGGTAAGAGGGAAGGGCCCTGACCATAAAAAGAAGCAGTTACAGAATATGGAACAACTTAAAAATTAACAAAGGGGGTTGCCATGTCTCTACTTAGAGGCTTGCTTTTGAGCCTTTTCTTGGTTTTCAGTCTTCTGGTATCAGTTTACGCCAAGGAGCCCATTAAGATCGGGGCCATCTTAAGTGTAACAGGCCCTGCCTCCTTTATTGGAGAGCAGGAGAAAAACACCCTTCTTTTGCTGGTTAATGAGATTAATACGGCCGGCGGTATCAATGGAAGGCCCCTTGAGGTAATCATTGAGGACTCCAAAAGTGGAGAGACTCAGGCAGTGCTTTCAGCCAAAAAACTCCTTGAAAAGGATAAAGTTGTGGCTATCCTCGGGCCTTCAACTACTGGAGAAAGCATGGCTGTCATCCCCATAGTCAGCCAGGCCAGAATTCCTCTCATCTCTCTTGCTGCAGGAACAGGGATTACCGAACCTGTTAATGAGAGATACTGGGTCTTTAAAACCGCTCAATATGACAGAAGCGCTGTTGAGGCCATCTACCAATATATGAAAAAGAAGGGTATCCAGAAGGTGGGGATCCTTACCATAACTAACAGCTTTGGTGATCAGGGAAGAAAGGCCTTGCTTGAGCTTGCTCCCAAATTTGGAATTCAGGTGGTTGCTGATGAAAGGTATAAACCCGAGGATTCAGATATGACGGTCCAACTCCTTAAGGCCCAAAAAGCTGGAGCCCAGGCCATTATCAACTGGTCTGTTGGCCCCACCCAGATTGTGGTTGTAAAAAACTGGCATGCCCTGAGGATGGGAATTCCCCTCTTTCAATCTCACGGTTGGGGTAGCAAAAAAAATCTACAGCTCGCAGGGACCTCAGCTGAGGGTGTGATTGCCCCTCTGGGAAGGATTGTGGTCTGGGAAAAGGTCTCCGATAAGCATCCCCAGAAAAGGGTTTTAAAATATTTTGCCCAGGCCTATGAGGCAAAGTATAAAACAGAGCCTGGAACCTTTGCCGGGCATGCCTACGATGCCTTTATGATGGTGGTTGAAGCCCTGAAAAAGGTAGGGCCTGATCCGAAAAAGATCAGAGACTATATTGAAAGTAATATCAAAAATTGGCCTGGAATCAGCGGGGTCTTTAACATCAGCCCCAAGGATCATTGTGGCCTGGATGCACACTCCTTTGAGATGGTAGTGGTGAAAAAGGGAGATTGGGAGATTCTCCAATAGGAAATGGAACTTTTTCTTCAGTTTTTTCTCTCCGGGCTTACGGTGGGGGCAATTTATGCCCTCATCGGCCTGGGGTTCAACATCATCTATAACACTACCTCCATTCTCAACTTAGCCCAGGGAGAATTTGTCGTCCTGGGTGGACTGGTGATGTGGTTTTTTCTGGAAAAACTGGGCCTCTCCTATCCTGTGGCCTTTCTTCTCACCTTAGGAGTATCAGGGTTTAGCTCATTTATAATGGAGAGGATTACCATAAGGCCCCTCCTTGAGAGATCAGACCCCCTTCTTTTAATCCTCATTACCATAGCCTTTTCAATTCTTCTAAAGGGTATCCTGATGTTTGCCTTTGGGAAGGATCCTTACGGATTTGCCCCCCTCACAGAAGGGCCCCCTTTTCTCTTAGGGTCTGCCATTATCCAGAGACAGGTCCTCTGGATCTTTCTGTTTATACTTCTAACCATGATCTTTCTCTTCGGCTTTTTCAACAAGACCCTTATTGGACGGGCTATGAAGGCCTGTGCCTTTGATCCCCTTTCAGCCAAACTTATGGGAATAAGGACCTCCCGGATGGTCATGCTATCCTTTATTTTGAGTGGCCTCTTTGCAGGACTGGCGGGGATCCTGATCACCCCGATTACCTTCATGGAATATGACAGAGGCCCCATGCTTACCATAAAAGGCTTCACCTCAGCCATTCTCGGAGGTCTTGGAAGTAACTGGGGGGTTATGGCAGGTGGCTTTCTCTTGGGAATTCTTGAATCTATAATTGCAGGTTATATCCATTCAGGCCTTAAGGACGCCATTGCCCTTTTACTCCTTATGATTATGCTACTTTTCAGACCAGCCGGACTATTTCAGTCCTCTAAGACAGCAGGCCTCCGAAAGTTATGAAAAAAGTCCTTTTCAATTCCTATTCAGGGTCGCTTCTTTTCTGCTTCTTGGTTATTTTAACTGGATTTTTGCTTAAAGACCCCTATCTGAATACTGTTCTTGTGATGGCAGGCCTTAATGCCCTTTCTGCCCTTGGGCTTTCCCTGCTTCTGGGACTTGCCGGTCAGATCTCTCTTGGTCAAAATGGATTCTATGGACTTGGGGCCTATCTCTCCTCCATTCTGGCCCTGAAATACCATCTTCCTGTCCCTTTAAGCATACTTCTTTCTGCCTCTTTAACAGCTCTTTTCTCTATTTTTTTGGCTCTTCCTGCCCTACGCTTAAAGGGACATTACTTAGCTGTGGCAACCCTTGCCTTTGGTGAGATAGTTTATCTTCTATTAAATGAATGGGGGCCAGGTGGCCCTTCTGGATTCGGAGATATTCCAAGGCTAACCCTTGGCTTTTATACCTTAGAAAGCCCCTTTGACTATCTCCTTTTTGTCTGGACCCTCCTCTGGATCCTCTTCTTTTTCTCCTATAATCTCACCACCTCAACCTATGGCCGCACCTTTAAGGCCCTGCACAGCAGTGAAACGGCCTTGCGAACCCTCGGTATCAATCTCCTCTCTCTAAAGAGCAAAATCTTCATGCTGAGTGCCTTTTATACTGCCCTTTCAGGAGGAATCTACGCCCACTTTGTAACCTTTGTAAGTCCTGCTAATTTTTCTATCTTTTATTCCATCCTGATCCTGATGATGGTCATGATCGGAGGAATGCATTCTCTGTGGGGGGCCCTGATAGGGGCGCTTTTTATAACCCTTCTACCAGAGGTCTTAAGACCCTTTAAGGAATTTGATGTCTTGCTCTACGGCCTGATCTTAACCTCCGGTCTTCTCTTTTTAAGAGAAGGACTTGTGGGGACCTTCAAGGGGTGGTCCAAAAAATGACCTATCTCCTTGAGACAAGCTCCATTTACAAGAGTTTTGGAGGGCTTGAGGTCATAAAGGGGGCTAATCTTAGCTTGGAAGAAGGGAAGATCCATGCCTTAATCGGACCAAATGGGGCGGGAAAGACAACCTTCTTAAATATACTAAATGGCCTTGAAAGGCCGGATGCCGGAAAAATCCTCTTTGCAAAAAGGGATATTACCTCTCTTTCTCCTGAAAAAAGGGCCAGGCTGGGTATTGGAAGAACCTTTCAACTGCTGGAGATCTTTTCTGAGCTCAGCCTCCTTGAAAATGTAATGGTTGCCCTTTATGCCCGGAGACCCTGGGGGATGCTTCAAAGCCTGTTTCTGGGAGAGTTTGGGAATCCCCGGGAAAGGGAGCTCCAAACCCTTGCCATGAGATTCCTTGAGGAGGTTGGTCTTGCCCTGAAGGCCCAGGAAATGGCCAAAAATCTTCCTGCAGGGGAGCAAAAGCTCCTGGAGATCGCAAGAGCCCTGGCCTTAGAGCCGAAGCTCCTTCTCCTGGATGAACCAGCCGCAGGGCTCAATCACAAAGAAACTCGCTTCCTCGGAGAGGTCTTAAAAAAACTTAACCAGAAACAGGGGCTCACTATACTTCTGGTTGAACACGATATGGAATTGGTGATGAATATCAGTCACCGCATTACAGTTCTCAATTTTGGGGAGGTTCTTGCTGAAGGGCCTCCTGCTGAGATTCAAAAAAATCCAGAGGTCATCAGGGCCTATCTAGGTGAGGAAATCTGAAGATGCTTGTATTAAAGGGAGTTTCAGCCTTTTACGGAAGTCTCTACATCCTGAAAAAGGTCACCTTACATGTGGGGGAAGGAGAAATTGTCACCTTGCTCGGGGCTAATGGGGCTGGTAAAAGCACCCTTCTTAAGACTTTAATGGGGATTGTTCCAGCCAAAGAGGGGGAGATAATCTTTCAGAAGCAGAGGCTAAATACCCTCACCACAGAAGAGAGGGTTGGTCTGGGCTTGAGTCTTGTGCCAGAGGGGAAAGGACTTTTCAAGCCCCTCAGTGTAGAGGAAAATCTCCTTCTTGGGGCCTATACCTGGTATAATTTCAAAAGAAGAGGAGAATTTACCCGAAAACTTGAAGAGATTTACAGCCTTTTTCCGGTTTTGAAGGAAAAGAGAAAGGCTCCCGCTGGAACACTCTCGGGTGGACAGCAGCAGATTCTGGCCATTGCCAGGGCCTTTATGAGCAACCCTAAGCTTTTACTCCTTGATGAGCCCTCCATGGGGATTGCACCCAATTTAGTTCTGGAGATCTTTCAGCATATTCAGAACCTCCGGAGGCTTTATAACCTGAGTATCCTCCTTGTGGAGCAGAATGCCAGACTTGCCCTGAAGATAGCAGACAGGGCCTATGTTATTGAGACAGGAAAGATCATATACGAGGGTGAAGCTAAAGCCACCATGGAGAATGCAGAGATTCAAAGGGCCTATCTGGGGAGAGACCTGGACAGAGAGGCCCCACTATAGGGGGTGCGCGCCATGCAGGAGGACCTAAAAATTTTACAATTAGAAAGGCTTCAGGCCGTCCTGAACCGGGTCTATAAAGAGGTCCCCTTTTACAGACACCTCTTTGATAGATCTAACTTTAACCCTGAGGAGTTATCAGATCTTGAGGACCTTAAAAAGGCCCCCTTTACCACCAAGGAGGACCTGCGATTGAATTATCCTTACAACATGTTTGCCGTTCCCCTGAGAGAGGTAGTTAGGATCCTTGCCACCTCAGGCACAACCGGAGACCCCATTGTAGTAGGTTATACCCGGAACGATCTGGCAACTCTGGCGGAAATCAATGCCTTCGCTTTAAAAAATCTGGGGATCTCTAAGGAGGATGTCCTGCAGATCACCTTTCACCCTGGACTATTCTCCTCTGCCTTTGGGATCCAGAGCGGGGCTGAAAAGATAGGAGCCTCTGTCATACCGGTCCACTTTGAAGACCCCCGTAAGCAACTAAAGATCCTTCAGGATTACAGAAGCACCGCCCTTATCTGCACCCCTTCTTATGCCCTCTGGCTCTCAGAGGTTCTTCCTCAGACAGCTATCAATCCTCACAGCCTTATGCTCAAAAGGGTTATCCTCTGCGGTGAACCCTTTACAGAGGCTCAGAGAAACCAGATCGAAGAGACCTTTAAGGTCAGTGTTTATAACCTCTATAGCATAACCGAGGTCTTCGGTCCGGGTATTGCCTACGAGTGCCCTGGAAAAAGGGGACTTCACTTTCAGGAAAACCACTTTTTAATAGAGGTAATAAGCCCAGAAACCTTAGAACCTGTATCTCCTGGAGAGGTGGGAGAGCTCGTGATTACTACCCTCACCAAAGAGGCCTTTCCCCTGATACGCTACCGCACAGGGGACCTTCTAAGCCTAAGGGTTGAAACCTGCCCCTGTGAAGGTCCCTTTATCTATACCTCCCCTGTGCTCGGAAGAAGGGATGATCTCATTATTGTAAGGGGCATCAAATTTCATCCAGCCCAGGTTGAAAAGGTCCTGAGCGAGCTCCTTGGGGATTTAGCTCCCTATCAGATACATTTGCATAGAACCGAAGGGGTTGAGGATGCCTTTTTATATCTTGCCTTAGGGGAGAGGCATTTTTCAGACTCCTTCCTTGCTCAAGAGGAACTGCGTAAAAGGCTAGAAGAAAAGCTCTTTCTTGAGATCAACCTCCCTGTTAAGGTAAAATTTGTGGATCTGAGTTCCCTGGAAAAGCGCGAGGGAAGGCACCCAAAAATTATAGATAAGAGGTAAAAAATGGGCTATATTGTGGAGATGGGAGAGCTTTATCTGGCCGGGAATTATAAGCGAGAGAGGCTTGCCTTTGTCAGGGGGTCAGGAACCAGGCTTTTTACCGAAGAGGGAGAAGAGTATCTTGACTTTACCGCAGGAATTGCCGTTTGTAATCTTGGACATGCCCACCCGGACTTAGTTGCGGCCCTTGAGGAGCAGGCCAAAAGACTCTGGCACACCTCCAACCTTTATTATACCGAGCCTCAGGCCAAACTTGCCCAAAAACTCGTTGAGCTTACCTTTGCTGAAAAGGTCTTTTTTGCCAATTCAGGAGCCGAGGCTGTGGAAGGGGCCCTTAAACTGGCAAGGCGCTTTGCCTATGAACACTTTGGGCCTCAAAAATACAAGTTTATTGCCCTTGAAAACTCCTTTCACGGAAGGACCCTTGGAGCCCTCTCAGTTACAGGACAACCCAAATACTGGGAGGGATTCCAGCCCCTTCTTGAGGGAGTCCTCTTCGTTCCTCCCAATGACCTTCAGGCCCTTGAAAGGGCCTTTTCTGAAGAGGTCTGCGCCCTTATCTTAGAGCCCATTCAAGGAGAGGGAGGAATATTCCCCTTAACCAGAGATTTCCTTGAAAGGGCAAAAGAACTCTGCCAGAAATTTAAGGCCCTACTCATATTTGACGAGATTCAGACCGGCATTGGTAGAACGGGAAAGCTCTTTGCCTACGAGCACTATGGAATTGAACCTGACATTTTATGCACCTCCAAGGCCCTGGCTAATGGTTTACCCCTTTCAGCTATGCTTGCTAAAACAGAGGTAATGCAGGCCTTGAAACCCGGAACTCATGCCTCTACCTTTGGAGGTAATCCCTTAGCCTGTGCTGTAGCCTTAAAGGTCCTGGATATGGTCTCTGAAAAGGCCTTTCTTGAAGAGGTAACCCTGAAAGGCAGGGTCTTAAGAGAAAGGATCCTCAATCTTGATCCAGACAACAGGCTTATTAAAGAGGTAAGGGGAGAGGGACTGCTCATTGGCATTGAATTTGGCAAACCCTCACAATCCATCTATGAATCCCTCCTTAAAAGAAAGATCCTTGTAACCCAGCCCAAACCAAATATTTTGAGACTCACTCCGCCACTAATCATAAACTACCGGGAATTTGACTATTTCCTTGAGTGCCTCAGGGATTCACTGAAGCTCCTGGGATACTAAACTCTGCTCAAATTTGAATCATTGATTTACCTGAAATCTATGGTCTCCTTCACCCTCTATGGGAAAAAGTTAGGCTAAGGAAAAGATTGTTTTGAACAGCCTGATCCCTGAAAGAGAGGGGATAAACCCCTCCCTTTATTGAGGACTTACTGCTTGGGAGCTTCCTGGGTTGCGTTTTCAGCCTTTTTGGCTTTTTTGGCCTTTTTGGCCTTCTTGGCAGGAGCCTTCTTCTCTTCCTTCTTCTCGGCCTTTGCCTCTCCACCCTTGTCTGCAGGGGCACCAGCCTGCTCAGCAGCAATCACAGGTGAAACAGCAAGACCTAAAGCAATCATCAATCCAAGCAACTTCTTAACCATGGCTCAACCTCCTGTTTTTTATTTTGGTTACTTGTTATCAAAAGTTATGCCTATCAAGTAAAGTAGTCTCCATGAGCCTTTCCAGGGGATTCTGGCCCAGATATTAACAAAAATGATGCCTCTCTTTGACAATTTTGTCATTTGATACTCAGGGTCATCCCAGAAATCTCCTCAGGAGTCCCGCCTCTATAATCAGGTTAGTGAGACCCAAATAGTTTTCCTTCCTTAGGTCTTTAATGATCCTTCCCGTTATTTCCCTGTGCTCAAGATCGGTTTCCACCTTAAGGTTTAGTGTATTGATGAGATTCAGGGCCTTAAGGATTTTTTCCTTTACCTCTGGAATGATATCAAGCACCTTGGGATTAAAGTACCGCATAGCAAGAGAGAGATCAATTTCCAGATTTTTGTAAATCTTCTTCAGCTCTGAGAGCTCTTCCCGGGTTAGGGCTGAAAAACCAAAGATCTCGGGAGGAAGCCCCATTGAATAACAGGCTGAACAGAAACCTATCGCCCTTGGGAGACTCACCTTTCCAAGTTGCCTTGAATAGCCAAAGAGCCCTACATGGAGCTTCCTCATTCTCCTCCGTGGAACATATCGGGACAATAGATTTATAAGTCCCGCTATCTTTTCAATTATGGCCTGATACTCCTGAGCAGTCTTTTCTATTAATTTCAGGGCCGGTCCTTCATCAAAGTCCTCTATGGGATAGCGCACAAAATTTTTGATACGCTTTATAGCTGTTATGGCATCCTCAATGGGATTGTCATATTTAAAGGCAGACTGGACCGTAAAGGTCTCCACATAGGAATACTCAGAGAGAACATAGTCTACCGTATAGGGGGAGAGATTACCCCGGAAGGGTGGAGAGCCTGCCCCAAGGATTAGATAAATCTCCTTTTCAAGTTCCTGAGAGAGATGATAAATCCTTTGCATGGCTACTTTGTTTCCAAGGACTGCGGCTATGATCCCGTAGTTGAGGGCGGGGTCTGATCTTGCCAGAAAGACCCTTAAATAGGACTCCTCTTTGTCTTTGAGATACTCCCTGAGGACTTCATCTGCCTTCAACATGTAGGTAACATCCTCAAAGAGGGGTATCACCTGAATCTCCTCCGGCATAAAATCTCCTACCCATTCGGCAACTGTAATTGCCCCTGGATAAATGGCCTGATGCTGTTTACCTGAGATGAAATTTTTGTAAAAATAATAGACCCTGTTTAATTCCTCAGCTGAGGTTGTCATGGGAAGGATAACCTCAAAGATCGGAGGGGGTGGAGACTCCCCGTAAAAGAGCCTTGCCGCATCCATAGATCGGGGGATGCTCTCTAAGGCCTCAACGAGAATCTTGGCCTCCTCCCTTTCCACAGAGGGATTGGGAACTCTGAGGGTTAGAAAGATCTCCTCTCCCAGTCGTCTTTTTCGGAAATAATGGGGATATCTGGTGAGGAGCTTTTTCACCACAAAGTCATCTACCTCTTTACCCTCGCTATCCCACATCTGTTCATCACATCCGAGATGAGAGAAGGCATAATAGGCCTCCTGTATCTCATCCTCCCCTGACATATCCGGGGTTTCGGCAAAAAAGGGAAGAGAGACATTGTCAGGATGCTGAGTGGACATAACCTTAGGAATCTTCCGCATAATGCCTCCTGCCCGTGTTTTCTTCAGGCTTTAAATCTTTAAGGCCTCAAAGTGAGGCTTGAGCATCTCGTAAACCCTGAGGTAGTGTTGTGAGGCAAGGCGCACCTCATCCAGAAGGCTCAAGAAATTAACATCTCCTTCCCAGCGAGGGACCACCTGAAGGTGAAGATGTTCGGGATACCCTGCACCTGCAACTTTGCCGAGATTAAACCCAACATTAAACCCCTGAGGCCTGAGCACCTCCTTTAAAATAAGAATAGCCTTCTGGGTCACCTTCATGAGGTGAAGGGACTCTTCATCCGTCAGATCCTCAAGCTCAGCAACATGACGCACCGGAGAGATGAGAAGGTGCCCTGTATTATAGGGAAACTTATTGAGCATGACCATGGTGAGCTTATCTACATAGAGAATGGGCCTTTCCTCTGGAGGCAGAGGCCTTTCCGGCGGGCAAAAGATACATCCTGCCTCCTTTTTTCCTCCCACATATTCCCCCCTCCAGGGAGCCCAAAGGATCCTACGCTCCATCCTTGGCTGACCTCCTGCTCTAAATATTCAATAAACCATAACCTGATTTTCAGGTTTTAAAAGCCCTTGTGCTGTGATATAATGTGCCAGGTTATGATAAAAAATCTTTTTCTGGGCCTTATCTTTACCCTGATTATTATCCTCATCTCCTTTGGATATCTCGGGCTGAAATACTTTCCCAAGGATGCCCTGAGAACCCTTACCCTTCTTGATAGAAAAAACCTATTTTTTGCCCTCTTGAGCCTTTTTTCCTTTCATACCTTTGATACCCTCAGGGTGATTGTAGTTGCCCGGGCCTTAAAGATCAGGTATCCCTTCTGGTATGGCTATCTCGTCTCCTTGGTCAATACCTTCGGTGCCACAGTTACTCCGGCTCATCTGGGGGGAGAACTTCTGCCCCTTTACACCCTCTCTCGCAGAGGGGGACACTTTTACCAGATCCTAACCATAGTAACCATGAAGGGTTTCTCAGGCTTTTTTTTCTATCTCCTTTTTTTCCCCCTAACCATTAAAGCCCTCCTCAGGGATCCACGGCAAACCAAAGAATTCCTCCTGATTGTGAGCTCCCTTCTTTTCTTTTCCATCACCCTTTTTTTACTCTATAAACTCCTCTTCAAAAGGGAGTCCCTCTTTCAGAAAAATTTTCTTCCTAAACTCAAACGGACCATCTTCAGATATATAATTACCTGTAAAATCTTTTTTCGCACCAAGAAAAAAGATTTTTTCTTAGCCCTGATTCTAAGCCTTGGCCTTTACTTTTCCTTTCTATCTGTGGGTATCTTCCTTGTGAGGGCCTTTAATCCCTCAGGTGACATCTCAGAGATCTTCATGGACCAACTCCCTCTCCTTTATGCCATCTTTATCAGCCCAACCCCAGGGGGAAGCGGAGTGGGAGAGTTCGGGGCCTTGCCCATTTTTTCTCCCTACCTTCCTGAAGAGTCCTTAGGCTTATTTATAATCCTCTGGAGGATATTGAGTCAATACCTGAGTGCCTTTCTGGGAGGAATTATCTTTTTGATCTTTGTTATCCTGGACTATAAGAGGAGACATGCTGAGGGATCTACTTAATCCTTACTTCTGGATAATCACCGCAAGGAATCGTCTCTATGACCTGCAGGTGTTACCCTCTGAAAGGTTATCCATACCGGTCATCTCTGTAGGCAATCTCTCGGCGGGGGGAACTGGAAAAACAAGCTTGGTGCGCTATCTTACCAAAAATCTCTCCAGGAACCGGCATGTGGGGATCCTTTTAAGGGGATACAAAAGAAAAAGTAAGGGCTTTAAAGTCATCCTTGAAAGGGGAAACCTCATCTCAACCCTGAGTGCGGCGGGGGATGAGGCCTATATGTTGAGTTATCTTCATCAGGGGAATGAAAAGGTCAGTCTTGCAGTGGGTGAGGATAGGGTCTTTGCAGGAAAAAAGATGATAGATGAGCTAAGGATAGAGCTCCTCCTTTTAGATGACGGCTTTCAACATCGCCGCTTGTATCGTGATATAGATCTTGTTCTCCTCAAAAAAAAGGACCTTGAAGATAGCCTTCTGCCCTTCGGAAAGATGAGAGAGCCTCTGAGTGCCTTAGAAAGGGCCTCTGCCATTATACTAAGTTATCAGGAAATCCTTCCCTTTGAATTTTCCTTCAGGGATAAGCCCATTTTAAGACTCTATCGCCAAAACTTTCGTCTTTTAGATGCCACCTTTAGCCCCCTTTCCATATCAGAAGATACATCCTTTATAGCCTTCTGTGGCCTCGGTTATAATGAACAGTTTTACATGACCTTGAAAAGACTCAATTTACCCGTGAAAAAATTTCTTTCCTTCCCTGATCACCATGCCTACAAAGGCTTTACTCTTGATCCCTCGGAGAGATACCTGACCACCCTTAAGGATTTTCTCAAGCTTCCCCAGGCCCCCAATCTTTATTTCCTTGACTTTGAGGTTGAGGTCCCGGGACTTCTTGAATTCATAGACTCCTCCCTGGGCCTGCACTGTTGAGACCGTACCCCGGCTCACTCACCGGGAAGAGGGAGATTTTGTCCATTTCTTCAATGTCCCTTTTTAGTGAGGGCAAGTTGTAACTTTATTCCGGACTATGCTTGTTCCACCCAAAAGGGGGGGCGCAGTCCCATTTTAATGAGGGGACCTTAGGGTAGCCACAACCTAAAGGTTGTGTAAGGTTGTTGAATTTCCCTTGATTTTCTGGTAGCCGCAAGCTTCAGCTTGCGTGAGATTTTTTTGCCTTTGAACCCCTCGCAGGCT
>CAYTDX010000042.1:0-11975 GCA_964436655.1 uncultured Caldimicrobium sp. | reverse complement strand
CTGCGATGGCCGTTTTTAGAAAGGTCCTCCTGCTAACTCGCATCTTCTCCCCTCCCTATTGGTTTTCAAAATCATAGTCAGGATAACACAAGAAAGAAATTTTTCTGTTAAGAACATATTAATTTCCTGTTAATTATTTGTTAATTTATGAAATATATAAACAAATTAGATTGATAAGTAAACCTTTAAAAATTTTATAATTTCAGAATTTTTTGATCTGGATCAAGACTTTTTCAATATCTGAACTTATATTAAATTAATAACCTAAAACTTTAAGGAGGTGCTGAGATGGCAACACTTGTTATTGATGAGGAGCTTTGTATTGGTTGTGGGACCTGTGTTGAGATCTGTCCCAATGTTTTTGAACTTGGCCCAGAGGAAAAGGCTTATGTGAAAAATCAGGAGGGCTGTAAAGAGTGCAATTGTGAAGAGGCCATTAATTCTTGCCCGGTTTCTGCAATTTCTTGGCAAGATTAATTTCTTCATTGACGAAGGCCTCCCTTTGAATTATAATTAATTTTAAAGTCTCAAAGGGAGGTCTTTATGTCAAGAAAAGGTGATAAGTGGATCAAGCACACCTGGGAATTTGAAACCTCAGAAGATCCCTATGCCATGCAGGAAGCCCCCTCAGGAGAGGCAGTTTGTCCCCAGTGTAAATCCGTATTTAAAGATAAACGATGGTTTATGGATGCCGAGCTTGCAGAGGAGCTTCTTGAGGCGGAAAATGTTCCCAAGCTCCTTTGTCCTGGTTGCAGAAAGGCCCTGGAAAAATATGCTATGGGCTACCTATACATCATGGGAAGCTTCTGGAAGACCCATCAGGAAGACATTATGCGTCTTATAAACAATGAAGTAGAGAAGGCAAGAGGGCTTAACCCTCTGCATCAGATTATCAGTATCTACGAAGAAGATGATAATACCATCCTTGAGACTACCACGGATCATCTGGCTGAAAGGCTTGGGAGAGCCCTTTTTAAGGCCTATAAAGGGGATCTGGAATTTAGATGGTCAAAGGGTGAAAAACTGGTCCGAGTTTACTGGAAAAGGGATTAGCCTTGAGCAAGCCCATAGCCCTGGCCATTGATTTTAAAAAGTTTACCCCCTCTGTGGTCTCAACGGGTGAATTTCTCCTTGAAAGGGTCTATCCTGATTCAAAGGCAGTGCTTTTCCATGTGATTGAACAATTTTTTACACCTCCAGCCTACCTTCTTCCTTACCTGAATGTTGAAAAAGAACGCCTTGAAAAGGAGCTGAATGAAATAAGTCTTCCCCTTACGAAAAAAGGACTTAAGGTTGAAAAGGCTGTTATATTAGGTGAATTCTGGACGGCCCTTAGAAATTTTGTGGAGCTCCTGGATCCCGAACTTATGGTCCTTGGATATGAACCCCATCTGATCAAAATCCCTACCGCAGAAAAGATCCTTGAACGCTTAGAGCTAAGTTTTCTTGTGGTTAAGGAAAGGCCCCTTCAGGAACTAAAAAAAATGCTCTGTCCCTTTGATTTTTCAGAAAAGGCCTTATCCGCTCTGAAAAAGGCCTTTCATTTTGCCGAGAGAACTCAAGCCGAGCTCCTTTGCCTCTATGTTATAAATCCCTTAGAATCTCCAGACAAAACCTGCAATATTCAATATGTAACAGAAAGAGAAAAAGAAATCAAGGGAAACTGGGAAGAGCTCTTGAGCAATCTCCAGATTCCGGAAATTAATTTTAGCTTTGAAACCATCTGTGGTAACCGATTGGATGAAATTATGAAAAAGGTTGAAGAAGAATCCATTGACCTTATCATTGCAGGAAGAAGGGGTAAGATTCTGCAAACAGGCATCGGCTCAGTGAGTAAGGCCCTGATAAAGACCTCCAAAATTCCGGTTCTTCTGGCAAACTGATTTCCCATGGCATTTTTTGAAGCCCTCATAGCCCTGCTTATAATCCTTCTCTGTGCGGAGGTCTTCACTAATGGGGTTGAGGTCTTTGGTGAAAAACTCTCTCTATCGCAGGCTGTAGTTGGAAGTATTCTGGCTGCCGTCGGGACAGCCCTTCCAGAAACCATTATTCCCTTAGTTGCCATCCTCCTTTATCAGGGCTCTGCTGGTTCTCACATAGGGGTCGGGGCTATTCTCGGAGCACCCTTTATGCTTGCAACCTTAGGACTCTTTCTCGTGGGAATAGGTGTCTGGATCGGCTATCTTCAAAAGAAAAGAGAGCTTAAAATCTATCTTGAGGAAAGGACCTTTAAGAGGGACTTCTTTTTCTTTCTTTTAAGCTATTCCATTGCAATTTTCATCCCTCTTATTTTCCCCAATAACTGGACCTTGCACTACCTGGTTGCCTTTATCTTACTCTTAAATTACGGCATCTATCTCTTTCTCACCTTTAGATCCGAAAGCCTTGAGGTTGAGGCCTATAAAGACCTTTATCTTGAAAAACCCTTTCTCTGGATGGGGATCAGATTGCCCAAAAAGGGAACTGTTCTTTTAGCCTTCCTGCAAAGTATTACTGCCATCGTTGTAATGGTTAAAGGGGCCCATTTGTTTGTGCATGCCTTAGAGATCCTTTCTCATAAGTGGGGCATATCCCCCCTTCTTTTTGCCCTCCTTGTAGCTCCAGTTGCTACAGAGCTTCCCGAGAAATTTAATAGCCTCCTCTGGACCTTGCGAAAAAAAGATGTCCTTGCCCTGGGGAATATGACAGGGGCCATGGTTTTTCAATCCACCTTCCCTGTAAGTGTGGGGCTTCTTTTTACAGAGTGGAAAATTGAG
The DNA here is from genome assembly GCA_964436655.1 of uncultured Caldimicrobium sp. Classification (GTDB taxonomy): domain Bacteria; phylum Desulfobacterota; class Thermodesulfobacteria; order Thermodesulfobacteriales; family Thermodesulfobacteriaceae; genus Caldimicrobium. The sequence goes on along the minus strand of CAYTDX010000042.1, from coordinate 9,219 downwards.
GGACTGGCCTTAGTCTCAGCCATAATTACCCTATCCCTGGGAGTAATATACCTTATGGCCATAAAATTTGCCAGAAATCTCCACCCTACCCTTTTACTTCTCTCTGGTTTGTGCTATATTTTTTACATCCTGGCAGTCCTTTATTCCCTTAAATAAATGTTGGATTTCTATCTTAATTGGCTCAATCAACACCAATTTCACGGCATAAGACCAGGGCTAACCCGCATAGTTAGGCTTCTTAAGAGGCTCGGAAATCCCCATCGCAAATACCCTGCCCTTCATATTGCTGGCACAAACGGAAAGGGTTCAACCTGTGCCCTTCTTAATGCCTTGCTCACAGAGCATGGTCTAAAGACCGGCCTCTACACCTCACCTCACCTTTTCAAACTCAACGAAAGATTTAAAATCAATTCCCGGGACATCTCAGACGAAGAGCTCGGTGAAGTCCTCAGGACCCTCTATAAGGTCTCAGAGGAGCCTGTGACCTATTTTGAATTAACCACTGCCCTTGCCTTTCTCTATTTTGCTGAAAAAAAGGTAGATTTAGCCATTATAGAAACAGGTCTTGGAGGAAGACTTGATGCCACCAATGTGATACTCCCTGAAATCGCCTTTATCACAAGTATTGGCCTTGATCATACAAGATACTTAGGACCTACCCTTGAAAGGATTGCCTTTGAAAAGGCTGGCATCATCAAAAGGGGGAAACCCCTTGTTCTCGGAAAAATGGAAGAAAAACCCTTAGCCGTCATTCTTGAAAGGGCAAAGATTCTCTCAGCAGAGGTCTTCTTGCTAAATAGAGATTTTAAAATTGAGGCAAAATCCAGTTTATGGAACTACCAAGGGAGATATCACTATCCTTACCTTGAGAGCGCACTTCAGGGAGACTATCAGGGATCAAACCTTGCCCTTGCTATAAAGGGGCTTGAAATCCTTGAAGATAAAGGCTTCCTTAAGCTTGAAGAAAAAAAATTAAGAGAGGCCCTAAGGAAAGTTGCCTGGGAAGGACGCTATAAGAAGATTACCCTTGCCTCAAAGGAGGTTCTTTTTGACTGTGCCCACAATTTAGAGGGGATAAAAGCCCTTAAGGAATCCCTGCTTAAGGAGAATTTTTCTCCCTTTATTTTGGTATTTGGAGCAACCAACGAGGATGGAGAAAAACCCTTTTTCTCCCTCTTAGAGGAGTTGTTGCCCCTTGCAAGCAGGGTCATTATCTCTGAGTTTAAGGCCGAAAGAAGGGTGGTCTCCATTCAGGACTGGATTCAGGCCCTCGGGGATAGAGGGTCCTTTGAATTCTTCCAGGAACCTCTCTCTGCCCTTAAGGAGGCTTTAGCCTCAGGAGGATGCCCAAGAATACTTATAACCGGATCCATTTACTTTGTGGCTGAGGCCCTAAAGGCCCTGAAGGAACTTCAAGATGCCCTTTGAAGCGGATATTACTCAGGAACAAAAGGCGGTCCTTGAGGCAAAGGGAGATATTATCGTTGTTGCTGGACCTGGAACAGGCAAGACCTTTACCCTTCTCTTAAAGCTTAGGGACCTTCTTGAACAGGGAATTTCACCTGAAAGGATTCTGATCCTTACCTTTTCCCTGAAGACCAGTCTTGAATTAAAGGAGAGACTCTCAAGACTCAGAATCTTTGGCCCCAAAATTGATACCTTTCATGGGCTTGCCTATGACCTTTACAGGGAGCTTTATCAAAAAGAGCCAGTCCTCATTGAGGAAAGAGACAAGATATCCCTTTTAAAGAAACTCTTTCCCGGAGAAAAAAATCCCCTGAAAAGGGATGCCCAAAGGCTCCAGTACCTTAACTATCTGGAAAAAAATGGCCTCCTTGATTTTGACCTTCTCCTGAAAAAGACCTCCTCCTGTGTAGAACAAGGGGCCTTCAGGGGTTATTATCTCTTTATAGATGAGTTTCAAGACCTCTCTCCTGAGATTCTGGAATTCCTTGAACCCTTTAAAGAGAGCACCTGGATTTTATTTGGAGACCCCAATCAATCCATTTACGGCTTTAAAGGGGTTGACCTGGAAAGGATTCAAAGGTTTCTAAAAAGATACAAACCCGCCCTCAAAACCCTGAGCTTAACCCATAGTTTCCGCTGTAAAGAAGAGATTGTTAAACGGGCCAATCAGTTCAAGGCCTCTCCCTGGGAGATCCCCGACTTTAAGACCGATCAACCCGGAGGTCTGGTTCAGGGTTTCCTTTTTCCAGATACCTATGAAGAAAAGGACTTTCTTATAAATCTGGTTCAGAATATCCTTGGTGGAACAAGCCTTGAAAGGGCAAGACCTTCAGAGATATCCCCATCAGATATCTTTATTCTTACGCGGATAAAAAGGATTACAGAGCCTCTCCATGAGGCCTTTCAGAAAGCAGGGCTTCCCGTGGCCTTGCCAGAGGAGGAGGCCCAAATCCTGAAAGAAGAAATAGGTCAGTTCATTGAAAGGGTCAAGGTAGCCAAAAATCCTCTTCCCAAGGCTATGGAAGAGGTTTCTCCCCTTTTGAAAAATATCCTCCAGAACTGGAGAGAGCTCTTTGAAAGGGATGCGGAAAAATTTATTTTTTATCTTGAGGGCCTCTCTTCAGAGGACCTTATCTTTCCAAAGCTTGAGGGCATCAATTTTCTGACCATCCATGCCTCAAAGGGGCTTGAGGCAGAAGTCGTCATCCTTTACGGGGCAGATGAGGGCCTTATACCCTTTACCCTTCTTAAAGATTACAACTTACTTGAGGAAAAAAGGATTCTCTATGTAGCCCTAACCAGAGCCAAGACAAATTTTTACTTTACCGCATCTAAGGAGAGAAGGGTCTTCAATTACACCCTTAACAGGGGTTTGTCTCCTTGGCTCAAGGACCTACCCTGTAAAGAATTCCGGAAAAGACCTCCCCAACCCAAACAAAGGAGTCTCTTTTAGAGATTTTATTCCTTAAACTCAAACCCCTCCTTTTGGGCAAGCTGTTTCATCTTGGCAAGGGCCTTTTTCTCTATCTGCCGGATCCTCTCCCTTGAGACCTTAAACATGTATCCGATCTCCTCTAAGGTGTAACCATCATATTCTCCAAGCCCGAATCTCATACGAATAATCTTTTCTTCACGAGGGGAAAGAGTGGAAAGAAATTTTTTAATCCTTTCTGAGATATCCCTTTTTCTGGTCTTCTCATAGGGCATAGGACTCTTTTTATTCTCTATGAAGTTTCCAAGGGTGCTCTCTTCATCTCCAATGGGAGTTTCAAGGGAAACGGGATCCTTGGCTGTCTCAAAGATAACCAGAATCTTCTCATAGGGAACCTTGGTCTTTTCAGATAGCTCCTCAGGGGTTGGTTCTCTACCAAGCTCTCTTGCCATCTCATAAAAGGTCTTAAAGACATAATTTCTTAGTTCCAGAAAATGCACAGGGAGCCTTATGGTCCTCGTCTTATCAAGAATAGCCCTGGTAATAGATTGTCTGATCCACCAGGAGGCATAGGTGCTAAATTTATTTCCCTTTCTGTAATCAAAGCGATAGACCGCTCGCATGAGACCAAGATTCCCCTCCTGAATGAGATCAGCAAGGCTCAATCCCTGTCTCATGTATTTCTTAGCAATGGATACAACGAGCCTGAGATTGGCCCTAACCATTTCATCTTTGGCCCTTTCAATCTGAAAAATATGCCTTCTTACCCCTTCACAAAACCTCTGCATTCTTCTGTCTTGCCTATATCTCTCTGAACAGGTCTTTATCAGATTCTCAAAATAATTGACATAGCTTTTCTTGGGCTTAAGATTGGGATCCCTTTTCTTCCAGTTAAGAATAACTTCTTTTGTCTCAAGGATTTCCTGATATTTGAGATTGCTATTCAAAAAGGCATTAATAATTCCCTCAAAACCTTCTCTGATCAATTTAGAAAGTTCTTCTTCCTTTTCCGGGGTCAGGAGATCGTATCTTCCCATTTCTTTCAAATAGATGGAAAGAAGCTCTTCACTGGCTGGTTCAGAGATACCCTCCTCTTCCTCCTCAAGCTCTCTTTCTCCAAGGGTTGAGAGCTCCTTCATCTTGTCCTGAACGCGCTTTTCTATATACTCTTCTCTCTCGTAGGGGTCCATATCTTTGGGTTCTATTCTATAGGCCTCAAGTAGATCAAAGACCTCTTCCATTTTATCAGGATCATTGTATTCCTCAGGAAGAAGACTATTTAAAAGGTCATAGGTAAGCTGACCGGATTTACCCAGCTCAAGAATCTTGTCCTGCAGTTCCTTATTCATCTCTGACTCTTCAACCCTCCCTTTTCCAGGCCTTTTTTTATGTTAAAATAATTTATCCATCTTTTAAAAAATAAAACACCCCTTTATGGATTCAATCACCTCTCAGAGATTCCTAAAACTCTTACTCTATTTAACAGCACACCATCCTGAAGAATTTGGCTTAATACCTGACAAGGATGATTTTTTAAAAGTTAAAGAAATTTTTCAAGTTTTGATTTTTACCAAAAAAGCCCATCTCATAAAATTAGATACACTTAAAAACCTATTTTCTTATTATTTCAGAGATTTTTTTGAATTTTCAGAAGATTTATCCTTGGTGCGCCCTAAAGAGCGGTATTATTCACCTCCCTGCAAGACTAATAGAGATTCAATTTTAAGATTAAAACAACTTTGGACCTTTGTCAAGCCCAGGATGTGGTATAAATTATCCTTAGAAGGATTTCTTTATTTTCAGAGGCCTCATCCCCTTTTTGTGGAAAAGGCTTTAGCAGAAAATTGGGCCAAGGTCAAAGGAGCTCTATTGATTGAAGTCATACCTAATTTTCTGGACCATGAAGGAAGCTACCAGATCTTTGGAAATTCCATAGTTCTAACTACCAATCTCCCCTTTAAGGCCTGTAAGGGGCCAGTTATAGACCAAAAATTTATTCAGAAATATCTCCAGAAAAAAGAACCCCCTATCAGGGGCCCTTTATCCCTTATTTCATCTCAGGATGGCCCAAAGGAATTCACTGGGGTACAAGAAGACCTGCCTTATCGGAAGATAACTCATGGAAAAAAGAAGGAAAAACCCTGGAAGGCTTGGCAGAAGAAAAAACAGAAAGAAAGGGAGGAATAGTTTATTTTCCAACGGTTGCCATGTAGAGAACGCTCTCCTCAATTCCGTCAAGTCCGAGGAATTCGTTAAGTTCATCATCTAAAAAGGCACCCACAGGACAGGCCTTAAGTCCTAAGGCCTCGGCTGCAAGAAGCACATTCTGACAGATATGGGCTACATCCATAAAGACATATCTCAAACCCCTTTCTCCGTATTTGGAAAGGGTTCTTCTGAAGAGGGCACTCCAGATAAAAACACAGCTTGCTGTTTCAAAAAAGGCCTGCCCTAAGGCAAGATCCCTGAGGATCTTCCCAAAATTCCCCTCCATCAATCTTTCAAGGGTAAAGGATCTCACCTCAAGATGATAGACTCCGGGGCTTAGATCTTCTGCGTAATTTACTGCGACATAGGTCTCAATAGGATAAAGGGCCCCAGCAGAGGGGGCTGTTCTCAGGAGATAAAAACCGGCCTTGGCAGTCACTCCCTGGGCAGAAAAACACAAAAGGGAGATTTCATCAAGGGTTATGGGGGTTTTATGATATCTTCTGTGGCTTCGCCTTCCTGAAAGAATCTTGAAAAAATCCCTGTTTTCAGGAATTTCTTTAATCCTCAATTCAACCCTCTCAGCCTGAGGATAATCTTTATAAGGAGGAGCTAGCTCCAGATAAATTTCTTTTTTTCCAAGGCTTGAGAGAGATAATTTGGTTTTTTGAATTAATTGGTAACTTAAGGTCCTTTCAAGACCCATCTTTTTCCCTCCTGTATTTGAAATATTATCCTAAGTTCTTTGCAAACTGGTTTTTTTGAGGTAGCCACAAGACCTTTAGCCTGCAAAAAACCTCACGCAACCTAAAGGTAGCAGCTACCAAAACCTTGGAAAAGATTTGAAATTTTAAGGTAGGCGCAGGCTTTAGCCTGCGGAGGTTTTTAAGACAAAAAATCAAAAAAATATGGCGAAAGCTAAAGCTTGCAGCTACCGCACCCCGAGAAAAATAATATTGATTTAATGAATTGGTCTCCGCAAGACCTTCAGCCTGCGCGGTAAAAAATTTTTGGTGCAACCTAAAACTTGCAGAAATCTCTCTAAAGGTACATCCAAATAACCTCTCTCTCATCGGCCAACCTTCTTGAGTAAACTAACCAAATTTTCAAGAGGGGGACTCAGTTGCAAGTAATAGGGTTTTCTTTTAAATCTTTTGGGGACCTCTCTACCTTTTGTTCTAAGATAGACCAGCTTATAGAGATCTCTAAACATATCCATTGTTTTTTCAAAGAAACCGCACTCCCATTCCTCAATCATTTTAAGTATCTTCCTCAGAAATTCCTCAGAAATTCCTCAGAAAAATCTGGATTTTCCTCAAGTTCCCTATAAAAGGGATAGATTTCGTATAGAAGATTGCTCTCTTTCAGGATTTTAAACCATCTGCTTAGCCAGAATCCTGCGATATCTTTCAAGATCTCATCTCTTAATCTTTCTCTTGCCACACCTTTGATAAGCTCTTTGGATCTTAATAGGGCCTCCCAGGTCTCCTTCTCCATCTCAAAGCCTGTTCGGGCAGCATGCCTTATGACCCTTAACATTCTTACAGGATCCTGCTTAAACTGACGCTCAGGCATTCCAATTATGCGAATAATACCCCTTTTTAGATCCTCAAGACCACCTACATAGACATGGACAATAGGAAATCGTCTGCCAATAAGACGAGCCCTTGGAAAAAGCCTCAAAAGTTCCTCTGCATGAGCATCCGTTGCAATATCAAAATCCTTGGGTTCGTAATCAAGCCAAAGGTCTCGGACACAGCCACCAACCAGATAGGCCCTGTAACCCCTCTTCTGCAAATATCTAATTATCTTCAAGATCCGTGAGGGTATTTTCCTTTTCAGCTTTAAGACCCCTTTTTTTTAAGATAAACCTGTATGGCTGAGATGGCTGATGGGGTAATCCCGGGGATGCGTAAGGCCTGCCCAATGGAGAGTGGACGATATCTTGATAACTTTTCCCTGATTTCCCTTGAAAGCCCGGGAATTTCAAAATAATTGAGATTCTCAGGAAGGCAGAGTGCTTCCAGTTTCTTGAACTTTTCAACCTCTCTTTGCTGTTTTTCAAGATAACCACTGTATTTGACCTCTATTTCCACCTCTTCCAGAACATCCTGAGAATAACCCTTGAGGTCCTCTATAAATTCCATGAGGGCAGAAAGCTCAACCTCGGGTCTTCTCAGGAGGTCAAAGAGCCTAAGGGGTTCTTTAAGGGGAGTTGAGCCTATTCTTTCAAGATAAGAATTGATAAGTCCAGGGGCAACCTTGATCTCCTTTAGTATCTCTAAAAGCCCATTCCTTTTATCCCTTCTTTCAAGATAGATCTCCCAGCGCTCATCATCTACAAGCCCAAGCTTTCTTCCAAGCTCTGTAAGCCTGAGATCTGCATTGTCCTCCCTAAGAAGAAGCCTATACTCAGCCCTTGAAGTAAACATGCGATAGGGCTCATCCGTTCCTTTGGTGACGAGATCATCAATAAGGACCCCTATGTAGGCCTGGGATCTATCAAGAATGAAAGGTTCTTCCTCTTTGGCCTTTAGAGCTGCATTAATTCCTGCTATCAAACCCTGAGCAGCGGCTTCTTCATAACCGGTGGTTCCATTGATTTGCCCGGCAAGAAAAAGCCCCTCCAGAAGCCTTGTCTCTAAGGTATGTTTCAGTTGATCGGGATAGACAAAATCATATTCAATGCCATAACCAGGTCTCAAAATCACCGCCTTTTCAAGACCAGGAATGGACCTTACCATTTCTATCTGCACATCTAAGGGAAGGCTGTTGCTTATACCATTAGGATAAACCTCAACGGTATCAAGCCCCTCGGGCTCAAGAAAGACCTGATGGCGCTCTTTATCGGCAAATCTAAAGATCTTGTCTTCAATAGATGGGCAATACCTTACACCCCTTGCCTTGATCCTGCCTGTAAAAAGGGGAGATCTGTCCAGGGCCTCTCTAATAATCTCATGGGTTCTGGGATTGGTGTAGGTTATAAAACAGGGAACCTGGGGGAGAGGTGGCCTTTTTCCGCGATTTTTGAAAGAAAAGAGGGGGGGTGGATAATCTCCCCACTGGATTTCACATCTGGAGTAATCAATGGTTCTTCCATCAAGACGGGGGCAAGTTCCTGTCTTGAATCTTCCTAAGTTAAACCCAAGTTCTTTGAGGTGATCGGGAAGTCGATTAGAGGGTGGATCACCTAAGCGACCTGCTGGAAAGGACTCAAGACCGATATGAATAAGGCCGTGCATAAAGGTTCCTGTAGCTATAACTACGGCCTTAGCCCCATATTCCTCCCCTGTGCGGGTTCTAACACCAATGATTCTCTTATCTTTTACCAGTAGCTGAGAAACCGAGGCCTGGCGGATGTGTAAATTGGGAGTTCTTTCAAGAATTCTTTTCATCCTTGCCTGATAACGAAACCTATCCGCCTGGGCCCGTGTTGCCCTAACCGCAGGTCCTTTTTTGGTATTGAGTCTTCTAAATTGAATTCCCGTTTCATCTATGGCAAGGGCCATCTCTCCACCCAGGGCATCAATCTCCTTCACAAGATGGCCTTTACCAATCCCTCCAATGGAGGGATTGCAACTCATAGCCCCGATTCTGTCAAGGCTTATAGTGAGAAGAAGGGTCTTACAGCCCATACGGGCAGAGGCAAGGGATGCCTCAATCCCTGAGTGGCCAGCCCCAATAACAATGACATCAAAGTTTTCAAGAAAGGCCATAGCCATAATATTAAACATAACCCATCTTTGAGAGATTTCACCCCCACTCTCCCTCGGGTCTTCCGCGCTTGGTAATTTCTAATTTTTGGATTTCTCTGCAAAGGGAGATAATTTTTTGGGAGCCCTGGGTCTTAGTCCGCAAAAATTTGGGCACAACCTACAGGTTGCGTCGTTTTTTGATTTTTTTTGCGGGCTAAAGGTCCTGCGGCTACCTAATCTATGACTCTTGATTTTTAAATTTGTGGTAGCCGCAAGCTTCAGCTTGCGCTGGGTTTTTTTCTATAAGGTAGTAAAGTAAAAAAATTAGGTTATGTTTTACAAAAATATCTTGATTTAGGTCAAGGACAATTACTGAAAAGGCCTTAAATTGTAATCAAAACAAAAACTAAAAAGGAG
>CAYTDX010000041.1:0-12012 GCA_964436655.1 uncultured Caldimicrobium sp. | reverse complement strand
AGGAGGTGTCAGAAAAATGACAGATGTTACCATTTTGACATTGGCCAAAGAGGCCATCAAGCTCAGTCTCTTTTTGTCTGCCCCCCTGCTTATTACAGCCCTTGTCATAGGGCTTGCTATAAGTATCTTTCAGGCCGTTACCCAGATCCAGGAAATGACCCTTACCTTTGTGCCTAAAATTCTGGCCATGGTTTTGGTCCTCTTTATAACCCTTCCCTGGTTTTTGAAAAAACTTACCAGTTTTACAGAAAATCTGCTTCTTAATATTCCAGGGATGATTAAATGACCCAAGCTTTGCTTGACCTCTTAGAGAGAGAATTTTTTACCTTTTGGCTGATTTTTATAAGAATTCTCCTTTTTTGGATCCTCTTTCCGGTATTTTCGGCAACCTTCTTTCCAACGAAACTAAAAATTGCCCTCTCCTTGGTGCTTGCTCTTGCCTTTACCCCTCTACTGAGCCTTAAAATCTCCCCTCCCCAGAGCTTTTTTGAGTTTCTGCCCTATCTTTTCTCGGATTTTCTCTTGATCTTTGTGCTTTCCCTTTTTTTTAGACTAATACTTGGAGGACTTCAGCTCGGAGGGGAACTCGTGGGTCTCCAGATGGGCTTTGGAATCTCTCAGACCTTTGATCCCCTCGGGGGAGTAAGTATGCCTATTATCTCACAATTCATATATCTATTGCTTCTCCTTTTTTTCTTTACCTTTGATATCCATCACCACCTGATTTACTTCTTAGTTAAATCCTTTTCTGAGATTCCCCCCGGGACCTTTCTGCTGAAAGGGGACTTTGTGCAGCTTCTTATTAAAAAAAGTGGGCTACTTTTTGACATTGCTGTCAAGATTTTGGCACCTCTCCTTGTGTTTATGCTTCTTATTAACATAGTCCTTGCCATTATTGGGAGATTGATCCCCCAGATTAATGTCCTCTTTGTGAGTTTTCCCTTGACCCTTGGGCTCGGGCTATTGTTCTTTGGGATGATGCTTTTTCTGCTTCCCAGGATCTTTAGCCTCTACTTTACAGAGTTCAGTAAATTTTTGCAGATTCTCTTGAGGATCTGAGGAAGACATGCCAGAAGAACAGGCCCAGGAACGCACAGAAGAGGCAACGCCCCGGCGGAGGGAAGAGGCCAGACGCCGTGGTCAGATCATCAAAAGCAGGGAGCTCTCCTCTGTTGCCCTGCTTTCTACAGGTTTCCTGAGCTTTCTCGTCTTAAGTTTTATCTTTTTTCAGCAATTCTTCTTCATACTGAAATTCAGTTTCTCAAACTTTTCTGTGGGAGACCTTGATTTTTCAAACATTCTCTACATAAGCAAGACCTGTCTTTATGCCCTCTCCAAGTTTTTACTCCCCTTTTTTGTGTTGCTTGTTATTGTAGCTGTCGTAGTTTACCTGGTCCAAACCGGAGGAGGAGTAATGGCCTCTGAGGCTATTTCTCTGAAGTGGGAAAGAATAAATCCTGTTGAGGGCTTTAAGCGGCTCTTTTCTCTGACCTCTTTTTTTGAACTGCTTAAATCCTTGGTTAAACTTGCTATTATAGCTGGGGTGAGTTACTGGATCATCAGTCAAAATTTTGACAGATTGATTAAGCTCCTTGGTGTGGAATCCTATTATCTGCTTTCGGCCCTCAAGTTTTTATTAAAGGACCTCTTGGGAAAATTGCTCTTTATTCTTGCCTTCTTAGCCATCCTTGACTGGTTGTATGCCCGTTGGGACCTTGAGAAAAAGTTGCGAATGACCCGGGAAGAGCTCAAAGAGGAACTTAAGCAAACCGAGGGTGATCCCTGGGTGAAGGCCAAGATCAGGCAGAAGCAGAGGGAGATGAGCAGGCAGAGGATGCTGGCTGAGGTCCCCAAGGCAGATGTAGTTATTACCAACCCGGAACACTTTGCCGTTGCCCTCAAATATGAAATAGGCAAGATGCCTGCACCTCAGGTAGTTGCCAAGGGTGCAGATTTTCTGGCCCAGAAGATCAAGGAGGTTGCCAGAAAACATGGAGTACCCCTCTATGAGGATCCCCCTCTGGCACAAATTTTGTATAAGAAAGTAGAGGTGGGAGGATATGTGCCGGAGGATCTCTATCAGGTGGTGGCTAAGGTTCTGGCCTATGTTTACCGGGCTAAAAAGAAGAGGTGGGTCTAAGGACAAATGGAGAGAACCCTAACCCTTAAAAATCTTCTGGATTTTTATAGCATCACTGCGGTTGTCGGGATTCTTCTACTTTTTGCCCTGATCATTTTCCCTTTACCTCGATTCTTAATTGATCTTGCCCTTTCTCTTAATTTTTCAACGGGGCTCCTCATCCTCATTATGGCCATGCAGGTCAATAAACCCCTTGATTTCACGGCTTTTCCCTCCCTTCTTCTCCTGACCACCCTCTTCAGACTCACCATGAATATTGCCACAACCAGGGTCATCCTGCTTAGGGGACATGAGGGAATTGATGCCGCGGGACATCTTATCAAAAGCTTTGGGGAGTTTGTGGTGGGAGGAAACTTTGTCGTTGGTTTTATAGTCTTTCTCATCCTTGTATTGATAAACTTTGTGGTAATCACCAAGGGAGCCGGAAGAATTGCCGAGGTAGCAGCAAGATTCACCTTAGATGCCATGCCGGGAAAACAGATGGCAATTGATGCTGATCTCAATGCAGGTTTGATTGATGAGAGGGAGGCCCGTAGAAGAAGGGAAGAGATTGCCAAGGAGGCCGAATTTTACGGGGCCATGGATGGTGCCTCAAAGTTCATTCGTGGAGAGGCCATTGCAGGTCTTATTATTACTGTCATTAACATTATCGGGGGTATCCTTATAGGAACCCTTCAAAGGGGGCTAGATCTTGCAACCTCAGCCAAGACCTATACCATATTAACCATTGGAGACGGTCTGGTATCTCAACTTCCGGCTATAGTGGTCTCAACCTCAGCTGGTATCATCGTTAGCCGTGCAGCGGCTGAGGCTGGTATGGGTAAGGATATTGCCAAGCAATTTGCCCTAAGGCCTGAGGCCATGTTCCTGGCATCTGGAGCGGTTCTCGCTCTTGGTCTGATTCCAGGGCTTCCTTTCTCTCCCTTCTTTATCTTTGCCCTCTTTCTCGCTTCCCTTGGATTTTTATCTTACAGACACCTAAAAAGGGAAGAGGCCAAACCCATAGAAGAGGCCCCTCCGCCACCTCCTGAGGTTGAAGAGGTGCGGCCTGTGGAACTTATTGCCGTTGAACTGGGTTATGCCCTGATTTATCTGGCTGATGAGGCCCAGGGGGGAGACCTCCTTGAAAGGATCAAAAATCTCCGTAAACAGATGGCTCAAGAGATAGGTATAATGATCCCCTCTGTGCATGTGAGAGATAATTTAACTCTTAAGCCTGGAGAGTATCAGATCCTTATCAAGGGAGTAGAGGTAGCCAAGGCCGAGCTCCTTCCCAATTATTATTTAGCCATACCCCCAAGCCCTGATCTCCTGCCTCCTGAAGGAGCTATCCCTACCATTGAGCCAACCTTTGGAATGAAGGCCTATTTCGTATCTGAAGAACTCAGAGATTCTGCGGAGATGGCCGGATTCACAGTGGTAAACCTCTCAACCGTTATAACCACCCATCTATCCGAGATAATCAAGACCTATGCGGATGAGCTTCTGACTAAACAGGAGGTTCAGAAGATCATTGACACCATGAACAAATACTATCCCAAGTTAGTGGAGGAGACCCTGAATGCGGTTAATCTAACCACGATTCAAAAGGTCCTGCAGAGCTTAGTGAAAGAGGGTATTCCTCTTAAGGACATGGTAACCATCTTTGAGGGTATCAGTGATTACGGGGCTTCAGTTAAGGATCCAGAGGTCTTAACGGAGTATGTGAGGCAGAGACTGGGTAGATTCATCGTGAAGCCCTATCTTGTAGAGGGAAAACTCCCAACTATCTATGTGGGAGAGGACATTGAGGAGATTATGAAAAAGAGCCTTCAGCGAACCGAGCAGGGTGTCTTCTTGATAATTGATCCCAAGATTGGGGCAAAGATTGTTACCTCCTTGACCCAAGCTGTTGAAAGGGCAGGTCAGAAGAATCTCTTGCCTGTCGTTCTCTGCGGACCAACCATAAGGAGACATCTGCGTAAACTCATTGAGAGGACCTTGAGATATGTGCCAGTGCTTTCTCAGGCTGAGATTCCTGCTGAGGCCCAGGTGGAGATCCTTGAGGTGGTAAGGCTTGTGAGGGAATAGTATGCGGATAAAGAAGATAAGGGCCAAGAACATGGTTGAGGCACTGAAAAAGGTAAAGGAAGAGCTGGGTGAGGATGCCGTGATTCTTGATTCCGGAAAGATCAGGGAAAATGGGCTTGAGCTTTATGAGGTTGTGGCAGCTGCTGAGGAACCTGAACTTGAAAGTAAAGACAGCCCCGAAAAATCCCTCTCTTCTTCAGAGGCTGGGGCCTTTTTCTATGAGGATCTGAGAAAGGATATCCTTGAGATAAAGGGCGTCCTCAGGGAACTTTTGCAGAGTAACTCTAAGGGGCTCTCAGTTAGGCTTTTAAAGGAGGGAGTTCCTGAGGAGCTTGTTAAGGAGATTGAAAGGTCCTCTCAGGATATACCTCATTTTGTGTTTTCGGCCCTGAAAAGGAAGGGTGCAAGTCCCCTTTCGCGCCTGCAGGTCTTTATAGGAGAGCCAGGGGTTGGCAAAACCACCTCTCTTTTTAAGCTTGCCTTCTGGTACAGGATTAGAAAAGAGGCCAAGGTGGCTGTTCTGAGTGTGGATAATTATAAAATTGGTGGCAGGGAACAGGCTCAAAAACTCTCAGGTCTTCTGGAGATACCCTTTTATCAATCTGACTGGGAGGATTTACAAAAATTTCAGGCTGACCTTCTCTCCCGGTATGACTTTGTTTTGATAGATACCCCCAGTTTGAGTAAGAGATTCAACACCCATGACTTATACGACCTCTTTAAACTCTATCCCTTTTTAAGATTTTATTGGGTGGTGAGGGTTACAGAAAATGCTGAAAACATGCTCAGGCTCTGGGAGGATTTACAGGATTTGCCCATAGAGGGGGTTATCCTTACCTTTCTGGATAGGCTTTATAGCGGATACAGGCTTTTCTGGCTTTTAAGGGCAGAGATTCCCTCTCCCCTTTTTGCCTCAACGGGAGAGAGAATCCCTGAGGATCTGGAGAGATTGGAAGAAAAAAATCTTATAAGTATTTTTTTAAGAGGAATAAAGGAAAAAGTTTTAGATTAAAGGGAGGAGAGTCTATGAAGAGTTTTTCCATTGCAAGTGGAAAGGGAGGGGTAGGGAAGACCAGTTTTGTCATCAACCTTGCCTTAGCGCTGACCAGACTTGGGAAAAGGGTATTAATCTTTGATGCCGATCTTGGGCTGGCTAATGTGGATATCATGCTCGGGATCTCCCCCAAATTTGATATCCGCTATGTGATAAATGGGACCTTGACCCTCAAGGATATTATTTATGAGACCGAGCATGGATTTTCCGTTATTCCTGCTGGCTCAGGGGTGTTAGAGCTTACCCAACTAAGTTCCAATCAGAAATTGCTTCTCCGGGCCCAGATGGAAGAGGCCTTTTCCCCCTTTGACTATCTCTTTTTTGATATATCCGCCGGAATATCTGATAATGTTCTCTTTTTTTCACAGCTTGCCGATGAAAGAATAGTTCTTCTTACTCCAGAGCCAACCTCCATGGCCGATGCCTATGCCTACCTGAAGGTCCTCCATAAAAAGAGTAAGATCAAAGACTTTAACTTGGTAATTAATATGGCCAGAGACGAGGAAGAAGGAAAAAAGGTTTATTATCAGTTACTCTATGTCACAGAAAAATTTTTACCAGAGATAAGACTTGAACTTTTGGGAATTTTGCCCTATGATGAATGTGTAAAAAGGGCCATAAGAAGTCAGATACCCTATTTAATTTATTGCCCTGAGGCGGGAATTAGTGTAAAATTAAAGGAGATGGCCTATAAGTTTTTGAACAGAAAAGCCATAAAAAAAGAAAAGGCCATGGAAGAGTTTCTTGAAAGATTTTCAACCATATAATAAGGAAAGCCCTATGCTGAATGCTCAACACTTTAAACCTCCTTTAGAAAAGGTCATTGACGATTTCTTACCCAGGATTAATCACTTAGCCAGTAAATATAGCTATCTTGGTCAGCCTGTTTTATCCAAAGAAGACCTTGTCTCAGCAGGGCTGATTGGTCTAATTGAGGCCTATCATCGCTTTGATCCCTCAAAGAAGGTTAACTTTAGGACCTATGCAGAGTATAGAATCAAAGGGGCCATTCTTGATGAAATTAGAAAAATAGATATAATACCAAGAAGCGTAAGGGAAAAGACCTCAGAGCTTGAAGAAAAGGTAAAGGATTTATACCTTAAACTTGGACGGATGCCTGAGGAAGAGGAGATAGCTGAGGCCTTAGGGATGACTTTAACAGAGTATCAGAAACTCCTTGAAAATATCAAGGGGATATCCTTTATTGATATAGAGGCTCTTAAACAGAGAATGCCTGAGCTTGAGGAGGAGGATCTCTTTGAGTTTTTAGCAGACACCTCCTCTCAAAATGACCCGGTTGAAAACTACACCCTAAAGGACCTTACAGAGAAATTAGCCTCCGCCTTGGATTTATTGTCAGAAAAGGAAAGGCTGGTCCTTGCCCTATACTATTATGAAGACCTCAATATGAAAGAGATTGCCAAGGTGCTTGGCTATACCGAGGGAAGGATTTCCCAACTTCATCAACAGGCCTTGATTAAGTTGAGAACTATTATGAAAATATAATCAGGAGGGTGCCATGGGGCTTGACACCAATATGAAGATCCTTATTGTGGATGACTTTTCCACCATGAGAAAGATTATACGGAATATTTTGGTTCAGCTTGGCTTTAAAAACATAATTGAGGCTGATGATGGGACAACGGCCTTAGAGGTTTTATCCAAGGAAAAGGTGGATCTTATCATCTCTGACTGGAATATGCCCAAGATGAGTGGACTTGATCTTTTAAAGGCAGTTAGAGGCAATGAGGCCACCAAAAACCTACCCTTTATCATGGTCACAGCTGAGGCCCAGAAGGAAAACATTCTTGAGGCCATTAAATACAAGGTGAGCCAGTATATCGTTAAGCCCTTTACACCTGAGACCCTGAAAGAAAAGCTTGAAAAGGTCTTCGGAGGATAATTTGGAGGAAGAAACCAAAAGGGAATCTGAAGAAAAAGAATCTACCCAGCCTCACGCAGAGGCTCCCTCTGAGGTCAAGGAAAAAACAGAGGCCCTACTCAAGGACCTTTTAGAAGAGGAAAGTAGCCAAGCTGAACCTGTGGTCCAGAAGAAAGGTAAGGGCCTTCTTTTTATACTCCTTGGATTTTTCTTAATCCTCTTACTTCTCGGTTCAGCCTTTTTTGTGCTCTATACAATTTTTCAGAAAAAGGGGGCCCCCAGGACCTCCTCTCAAAGTGAAGAAAGGGTTGTTAAAGTTCAGGAGCCCTCTTCAGCTGAAGAAAGACCCAGGGAGCCAGTCAAAGAGGTGAATGCTACAGCCTTTAAGGCACCTTCAGAAAAGAGATACACCTATAGACTGGACCTGAAAAATTTTCTAATCCCTCTGAATGAACAGACCTTTTTAAAGATGGATGTCTCTTTATATTTTGAGAGGGCAGAGGATTACAAAAAGGCCCAGATAAATAGCCTTTCTCTTAGACACTTTATCTACAGTGAGGTCAAGAAGGAGAATCTTCTCCTCTGGAGAGATGAAAAGAGGCTGAAAGAGGTTGAGGAAGGCCTCAAAAATAAGATGCAAACCGGGCCATTGATGCTGAAAACGGACAAAGTCGAACTTGAGGGGACACTACTCAGGGTCTAATTAAATGCCTAAGGAGCTTTTACTTTACGCCTTAGTAGCCTTTGATGCCTTAATTTTACTCATATTAATCCTTTTTTATCTTAAATTTAAAAAGCTTCTGAATCTTCCCTGGGAAGAGATTGAAGAAAGCCTGGAAAAGGCCCACAGGCTGGTTAATCGTCTAAAGGAGCTCAGGGAAAAGGGTGAGGAGCCCGAGCCCAAGGTTTCAAACCCCAAGGAGGAGGTCCTTTTTCTTCTGCAAAAGGGCCTTAAGGTGAAAGATATTGCCAAAAAAACTGGCCTCAGTGAAGGAGAGATTGAATTGATTTTAAAGACCCAAAAGGGTAAAGGCAGTTAGTAAATGCAGATTACCGCCCCTACACCCATCTATTATCTTCCGGAGAATCTGTGGAGCCTCTTTACTCGTCCAGGAAGAGAGCTTGTCATGAGGGTCCTTGAGATTGAGGGAAAGTTTCTTTACCTTGAGATGGGAGGTTATAAATTTCAGGCCCGCCTTGCAGGGACCTTGAATCCTGAAGACTTTAGACCAGGAGAGATAATTAAGGTAAGGGTTCTTAAGGCTGAGGGGCCCGTTGTGCTTGAGATTCTTGGTGGTTCTAAAGAGACAGCTGAGACGAATCTTCTCTATCTTTTGGTGAGAGAAACTCCGACTCAACCTTTGGCTCAGACTAAGCTTTCCAGAGAGTTAAATTTGCTATCTGAGGTATTAAAAAGGGCCTTTGAGGGCCTTGAGAAAAAGGACAGGGCTAAGCATCAAAAGGGCCTTGATGAACTTCTTGGAAAAGAAGTTAGATTTAGTGACTTTGTGCTTGAAGAGGACAGGCTCTTTTTACCCTTTCTGTTTCAAGAAGAAAAGTCCTGGGGATACCTTGAAATAATTAGCCCTGAAGAAAGGGGGGATAGGATAAGGCTTTTTTTGTTAAAACTCTTCTTTCAGTACCTCGGGATGGTAGAGGCCCTCTTTTGTTATACCAAGGATTCCATAGAGGTAGATTTTTTCTTTGCCGAGAAAAAGGCCTGGGAATTTGCCAGAAACCACTTATTAGAATTAAAAAGGGACCTTTCTTTTTCAGGAAAATCAGTTAGAATTACTCTTGAAAAAAAAGAGGTCTCTCCTGGATACTTTTTAAATAAGGTGGGTTAATGATATATTTTGCCAAACCAGGTCCAGAAAACACAAAGGCCTGTCTGGATATAGTCTTAAAGGCTATTGATGAAAGGGGCCTAAAGGATATTGTAGTTGCCTCAACCTATGGAGATACCGGGCTTGTTTTTGCTGAGGCTCTAAAGGATAGGGGAGTAAACTTAGTCATTGTTACTCACAATGTTGGGTTCAGAGAGCCAGGGACCCACGAGATGACCGAGGAGGTAAGGGAAAGGTTAAAAGGTCTTGGGGCCAAGGTCTATACCGGCACCATGGCCATGCGTGGTATTGGCTCTGCCATAAAGAGTCAGTTTCACTATTCTGAGGAGACCCTTATTGCCCAGACCTTGAGAATTTTTGGACAGGGCCTCAAGGTCTGTATTGAGATAGTGATTATGGCCTGTGATGCCGGTCTTATCCCGCCAGAGGATGTTCTTGCTGTTGCTGGGACAGCCCGGGGAGCAGACACTGTTGCCATCATAAAGGCCATGCCTTCCAACAAATTTTTTAATCTGAAGGTCAGAGAAATCTTGGCCAAACCTGGGGATTGGTAATGAAAAAAGCCCTTGTGGTTGATGACTCCAAAGCCATAAGACAGATTGAAAAAAAGTATTTAGAGGAGCTTGGTTTCACTGTTTTGGAGGCCCAGGATGGAGAGGAGGCCCTGAGGGTTCTCAAGGAGAATCAGGACATCTCTCTTATTCTCCTTGACTGGCATATGCCAGTTATGAATGGCTACGAATTTTTAAAGAGGGTGCGGGAGAATCCTGCCTGGTCAGATATCAAGATTATGATGGTTACCACTGAAAATCAACAAAAATCCGTTATAGATGCCATTATGGCAGGGGCCAATGAGTATCTCATGAAGCCCTTTGACAAGGAAATGCTTGAGACCAAGATTCAATTCCTCTTTGAAGGGATCTAAAGTGTCACAGAAGGTTCGTGTGCTAATTGTGGATGACTCAGCTATAATGAGGAAACTTATTTCGGACATACTGCAAAAGCAACCGGATCTTGAGGTGATTGGTCAGGCTGTAAACGGGAAAGAGGCTATTGAAAAGGCCAAGAATCTAAAGCCTGATGTCATTACCCTTGACATAGAGATGCCCGAGATGGATGGGCTTTCAGCCCTTAAGGTTTTGAGAAAGGAGGTGCCTTCATCCAAGGTAATTATGTTTTCCTCTTTAACTCAGGAAGGTGCTAAGGCAACTATTGAGGCCCTCTCCTTAGGGGCTTATGATTTTGTGCCCAAGCCCTCAACCAAATCTTTTCTGGAAAGTGTAAAAAAGATTGAGAATGATTTGGTTCCTAAGATCAAAGGTATCCTCTCCGCAACAGAAGCAAAACCCCTGAGGATTCTTACTCCTCCCAGGCTCCTAAAACCAGGTCTATACAGGGTGCTTGGTATAGGGGTTTCTACAGGAGGGCCACAGACCTTAATGGAAATCTTTAAGGGAATCCCTAAGAACTTTCCCAGTCCCATTTTAGTTGTTCAGCACATGCCCCCCCTATTTACCAAACAGTTGGCAGATAGATTGGATAAGATCTCTCCTCTTCAGGTCAAAGAAGCCGAGGACGGAGAGGAGGTAAAGGAGGGAATGGTTTATATTGCTCCAGGGGATTACCACATGGAGGTTGTGAAGGAAAACACCCGGAAATTTATCCGGCTCCATCAAGGGGCACCTGTCAATAATTGTAGGCCTGCAGTGGATGTGCTTTTTAATAGTCTGGCTGAGGTCTATAACGGAAGTGCGCTTACCCTGATTTTAACGGGGATGGGAAGAGATGGAGCTGAAGGAGCTAAGAGGGTCAAGCTTAAAGGAGGGGGAGTTTTGGCTCAAGATGCCCAGACCTCAGTTGTCTTTGGAATGCCAAGGGCAGTGATTGAGGCCGGGCTTGCCGATGAAGTCTTGAGTCTGCAGGAAATCCCCAAGAGACTGCGAGAACTTTTCAGGTGTTATTAAATGGATAAGGCTATCTTTGATTTCTTTACAACTCTGGTAGAGAGGGTAAGCGGAATTTCCTATCAACAGGGCAAGGAATACCTTCTGGAGAGCAGACTTACTGAACTTGCCCTTACCCTTGGTTATAAGGACCTTAACTCCTTTTATCAAAAGGTGAGGTCCGGTCTGAATACCTCTCTTCTAAATCAAATCGTTGACACCCTGACCACTAATGAGACCTATTTTTTTAGGGATCAGCATCCCTTTGAGACCCTTAAAAAGGACATTTTGCCTGAACTTTTTCAAAAGAGGGCAGCTGAAAAAAAGATAAATCTCTGGTCAGCTGCCTGTTCAACAGGGCAGGAGCCCTATAGCCTTGGAATCTTACTTTATGAATATTTTCAGACCTTTCTGAATACCTATCGGGTCACCATTTATGCTACTGATATCTCGGAAAGTTCTCTCAAAAAGGCAAAAGAGGGCATCTATAACCAGATTGAGGTAAACCGGGGACTGCCGGTTACCTTTTTAGTGAAATACTTCAAACAAAGCGGTGGAAACTGGCAGATTGACGAAAAGATTAGGAATCTTGTCAGGTTTGAATTTTTGAATCTTCTTGAGGCAGATAAAAAGGTCAGGGACACCTTTGATCTGATTCTCTGCCGATATGTCCTGATCTATTTTTCCAAAGAGGTAAAGAGTAAGGTTTTCCTATCTCTCTGGAAGGCCCTGAATAAGGGTGGATATTTGATCCTTGGGGCTACCGAGCTCCCGCCGGTCAATCCACCAGATATGGAAAAGAAGCTCCTTGGTAAGACGGTGGCCTTTTACAAAAAGGAAGATTAAACTCTCAGCTTCGGATTATAAACACAGGACAGGGTGATTGGGTAACTAAGAGCTCTACTAAGCGGTCCTTTAAAGATAAAAATCTCTCAAAAAGAGAGGGCTTCTTAGGTTCAATCACAATAAGGTCACACTTTTCTTCTATAGCTATGTCCAGTATTTCTTCCTCTTTCTCAACTTCTTCAATCCTTATTTTAACAAGCACCCTCTCTTTCTCTGCCAGGTCTTTTATT
>CAYTDX010000040.1:0-12442 GCA_964436655.1 uncultured Caldimicrobium sp. | reverse complement strand
CTTTAGCCCGCGTAAAAACCTCACGCAAGCTGAAGCTTGCGGCTACCAGAAACCAAAAAATTCAAAAATCTTTCGCAATCTACGGGCCAGGGCTACCAAAAACCTAAAATGAACTATAATTTTATATAAGGTCTCAATCTCAATCAAAACCTTGACAGTCAAGGTATAAAAGGCGTTTGTAGTGGCAACTTTGTTTTTTGAGAACGCTAAAAGTGTCTATTTTCAAGGCTTTCTAAAATTGAACTGACAAAGTTAGGAAGAACTTGTTTTCTTAAGTTTTCCAGCTATAAGGACACAGGGTCTTTTGGAGATTACCACATGAACTCCCGGGGTCTCAAGGCCTCTTTTAAGGGCCGAGACAAGTTCTTCCTGTTTTAAAGGATCAATTTCAATTATTGAGTCCACCCCACAGGCCTTGCAGATCTCAACAAGGCTCAGTTTTTTTGTCTCCTCAGATTTTGCAGTAAGTCCAAGATGAGGGGTGGGTTGATGTCCCGTCATGGCAACCACAGAATTATCAAGGATACAAACAAGGATGTCTGCCTGGTTGTAGACGGCATTTATTAAAGCAGGGATTCCGGTGTGCCAAAAAGTGGAGTCTCCGATTACGGCAGCCACCCTTTTTACTCCCTGTTTGGAAATACCTACAGCCTTGCTTATGCTTGCCCCCATGCAGAGGCAGGTATCAAGGGCTGAGAAGGGAGGAAGACATCCAAGGGTATAACAGCCGATGTCACCAGCCACAAAGTTTGGCCCTGCGGAGAGGAGGGCTTTGTAAAAGTCCCGGTGAGGACATCCCGGACAGAGCATAGGAGGCCTCGGAGGGGCCAACTCCGGATTTACCGAAGAGATCTTTCCAAAGAGTCTTAAAAGGGGATCAGGCCCCAGTTCTCCCTCAAGGGGAAGGTCCCCGGTTAATTTGCCTCTCACCTTGGGATGAAAACATTTTACCTCTCTCTCCACAAAGGGATAGCCCTCTTCTACCACAATGACCTCATCAAGGTCTTTTACAAATTCCCTGATTAAGGCCTCATCCACAGGATAGCCTGTAATCTTGAGAATAGGGAGATTTTCTCCAAGCTCAAGGGCATAGGTATAGGCAAGCCCGCAGGCGATAATTCCCGTTTTGCCTTCACCAGGAATTATTTCGTTGAATTTATACTCTTTGAGGATTGCATAGATCTTAGCTTGCTTGGCATTAAGCTCTTTATGAAGAGGGATCACATGTCTTGGAATAGCAATCAGGTGTTGAGGGTCTTTGTAAAGATTAAGCTTTTTTTGCGGTTTTACCTCTTCAAGGGTCACAGGACTATAACAATGCAGAAGTCTTGTCTGGGATCTGATCATTACAGGAAGTCCGAGTTCTTCCGAGATCTCAAAGGCAATCTTGGTGTAGGCCTTGGCTGTTTCTCCGTCGTAGGGTTCAAGGCAGGGGATCTTGGCAAAGGAGGCATAAAAGCGAGAGTCCTGCTCATTCTGTGAGGAATAGGCTCCGGGATCATCTCCTATGGCAAGGACAAACCCCCCTCTTGTCCCGAGATAGGAGGAGGTCATAAAGGGGTCAGCGGCCACATTAAGGCCCACATGTTTCATGGAGCAAAGGACCCTTCTTCCGGTTATACTTACCCCGTAGGCTACCTCAAAGGCCACTTTTTCGTTTATGGACCACTCACAGGGGATCTCACTATTTTTGGCAATATACTCAAGGATCTGAGTGGCAGGGGTCCCGGGATAGGAGGTAGCGTAGGAGATGCCAGCCTCAATGGCACCCCGGGCAATAGCATCTGTGCCAAGCATTAAGAGCCTTTCCATCTGAGTCCTCCCGAAGATTTGATTACAAGAATATAACACAAAATTGAGTCCTTTGCAAAATTATGATTCCTTTTATGTTTCTGGTAGCGGAACACCATAGGTTGTGTGAAATTTTTTGATTTTCAATTCAAAATCTTTTTTGGGTTCTGGTAGCCGGAAGCTTCAGCTTATGCATATTTTTGAAAACCTACGCAGGCTAAACCCGCGGCTACCTCAAAAAAAACAATTTTGCAAAGAACTCATAATACAAATATAAGCTCATACCATGGATTTGGGGAATCAAAATCTGTGGTATTCTTAGAGAGATGAAAATCAGGGCCTTTATTCTTGCAGCTGGCTTTGGGACAAGGCTTAAACCCATCACGGAAAAAATCCCCAAACCCTTAGTCCCCATTCTTGGAAGGCCCCTGCTTGAAAGAATAATTAAAAATCTGCGCAGAGCAGGAATTTTTGAAATAGCCCTGAATGTGCACCACCTGGGAGATAAAATCAGGGAGTTTCTTGAATTGTCTCCCTCAGGGGGAAAAGTACAGGTCTTTTATGAAAGGGAGATCCTTGGAACAGGAGGGGGCCTGAAAAATGCCGAGTCCTTTCTCAGAGATTCCCCCTTTCTTGTTCACAATGGAGATATATTAACAGATTTTTCCCTTGAGGCGCTTGCCAGGTTTCATTTTCAGGAAAGACCTCTTGGCACCCTTCTTGTTCTGGATAATCCCGGAGAAAACAGGCTCTTTCTGGATGAAGAGGGAAATCTCCTCGGGGTTGAGGGATATCTGGAACCTGAGAAGGCTTTCAAAAGGGCTGGTTTTGCTGGAATAGCCCTTTATGAGCCAGCTTTTTTGAACTTTCTTAAACAGGGGTTTTCCTCGGTTGTCCCATCCTGGATAGAGGCGTTGAAGGCGGGGTTTGCCATTAAGACACTTTCTCTTTCGGGCATCTGGTTTGATTGCGGATCCCCTGAGGGTTACTTTAAGGCAGTAAAAACCCTACTCAAGAAGTCAGGAGAGACGGCCTATTTTCATCCGGAGGCAAGGGCAGATGACCTTGAATTTCAGGGATTTATCTCTGTTGAGACAGAGACCTACTTTGAAAGGGGAAGTTTTTTGAAGGATCTAATTGTTCTGGCTGAAAAGAAAAGTATTTCTGGGGGCTATGAAGGAGGGATCCTCTTTGAAGAGGAGTTCATCCCTGTAAAAGAGGCCCTTCCAAAAGGGTATGAAGAAATTGGTTCAGGAGGCTCTGACAGAAGATTTTTCCGCCTCTATAATGGTAATGTGCTCATGAAGGAGGCAGATCCCTCTGAAGATTTTGGGAGGGCCTACCACTATGGCTTATTTTTGAGAGAAAGGGGCATTAATATTCCTGAAATTAGGGGAGTTGATTTTGAAAGGGGAGAGCTCCTTTTTGAAGATCTCGGAGATGTCTCCTTATATACCTGGCTTAAGGCCAGAAAGGATTCCTCAAACATCCTTGAGATGTATAAAAAGGTGATAGAGGTGATGGTAAGACTTCACACCCTCATCCCTGAAGAAGGTTTAACCCTTAGGGTCTTTGATCTTGAGCATTTCCGGTGGGAGACAAGGTATTTTCAGGAGAAGTTTCTTGAGTTTTTCTGTGGAATCAGGGCTGAAAAAGAGCTGGAGGCTGAATTTGAAAAACTGGCGGGGATCTGTGATGGTTTTCCCAAAAACCTTATACACAGAGATTTTCAGTCCCAGAATGTCATGATAAAGGAAGGAAAGCCCTATCTTATTGATTATCAAGGAGCCAGATTGGGGCCCCCTGGGTATGATGTGGCCTCTCTTCTCTGGGATCCCTATTTTAAGCTTGAGGATAACCTGCGAGGAAGCTTAGTAGTCCATTACATTAAAAAGCGGAAGGAGACTGACAAGGCTTTTGAGGAAAAGATCTTTCTTGAGAGCTTAGAATATTTGAGGATCCAGAGGCATCTTCAGGCCCTTTCCGCCTATGTGAATCTTTCCTGTTTTAAGGGGAAAGACCATTTTTTGAAGTTTATTCCCCAGGCCTTTTCTTATCTTGAAGAAGAGGTTGAGGAGTCAAAGTTCCCTCATTTAAGGGAGACCCTCTTTAAGTGTAAAGAAAGACTCCTGAAAAAAGGGTTTTTATGAAGAAAGCAAAGGGTTTTCCTAATGAAAAGGATTTGAGACTTTTTGTTAAGAGGTTTCTCAAAGAGAATCTCAAGGGGCTTCCAGAGGGGGTTAAGATAGAAATTGAGGTCACCTCCTTAAATCCTCCTGAAGTCAATCTATTCTTCCCTTTTTACTCCGAGGGAAACCTCTTGAGAACCCTTGAGGTTGATTTTTTGCTTGCAGAGCTTTATAATTTGGGCATAGGTTGTCATCTCTTTTATCTGGACGATTTGGGAGAAAGGGAGCATGAGTTTTTTAGTGCTTATTCCCAGTGAACTTGAGGCAAGCGCCCTAAGGGATTTGCCTCTGGATCTTAAAATCATTGGAATAGGTCCGGTTGATGCAGCCTTGTCTGCCTATGAGACCTTTCTTGAAAGGAAACCAGGTCTTGCCTTCCTCACAGGCTTTGCTGGAGCCTATCCCAAAAGTGGCCTTGAGGTAGGGGATGTGGTTGTGGCAACCTGTGAGAAGTTTGTAGATTTTGGAAGAAAGTATGCAACCCATTTGACTCCCCTTCCTGAAAATATTCCTGCCTGGGATTACTGTCCTTTAACCCATGTCTTTACGGAAAAACTCATCTATATTCTTGAGGTGAATGGATTTAACCCCCAAGGAGGGCCCCTTGCAACGGTCTGTGCAGCCTCCTATGATCCTCAAAGGGCCCGGTTTATAGAGGAAAAATTTCAGGTGATTGCAGAGAACATGGAGGGCTTCGGGGTTGGTAGGGCAGCCAGACGAACCAGGGTCTTTCTCCTTGAGGTGAGGGTGATAAGCAATCTCCTTTCTGAGCCTGAAAAAGAGTGGGACCTTGAGAGGGCAGGGAAAAGGCTCCGTGAGGTCTGGGAATGTATCCTGAAAGAGTGGAAATAACTGCTTCCCCCTGTCCAAATGATGTCTTCATCCTTTCAGGCTTAATCCTTCATAAAGTCTTAACCCCCTGGGAATACTCTATTAGGCTTGCCGATATAGAAACCTTAAATCATTGGGCCCTTCAGGGCGCCTTTCCAGTAATCAAGGCCTCTTTTGCCCTTTATCCAGAGATCCACTCCAGATATCAAATCCTTTCCTGTGGCAGTGCCCTTGGTTTTGGGGTAGGGCCTTTGCTTGTCTCCAGAAAGGAACTTAAAGGGCCTGATTTGGAAAACCTCAAGGTGGGGATCCCTGGAAAATACACTACCGCCCATTTTCTATTTAACTTTTTTTATCCTGAGGGGTGTCAGAAGGTCTTTCTGGGTTATCATGAGATAATTCCTGCCCTCCTGAGAGGCCACATTGACCTTGGAGTCCTGATTCACGAGGGCAGATTTGTTTATTCAACTTACGGTCTCTTTCTGGTGCAGGACCTGGGAGCCCTCTGGGAAGAGAAGGTTAAGGCCCCACTACCTTTGGGGGGATTTTTCATCCAAAGAGATCTCAAGGAGGAAAAGAAAAATAAGATCTTGCAAGACCTGAGAAAGAGCTTGGATTATGCCTGGAAAAATTCTACTGAGGTATACCCCCTTTTGAAAACCCATGCCCAGGAGCTCAGTGAAGAGGTAATTTCCCAGCATGTAAAGACCTATGTTAACCCCTTCACCTTTAAGCTTGAAGGAGAGGCCATAAGGGCTTTGAAGGTCTTTTTTGAGGTCCTGGGTATAAAGGAAGATCCTGAAAATTTTATCTGGGAGACTGGAGATGGAATTTCTTAGGTTTTTTTTACAGATTGGCATAGTGGGGAAACTTGTCCTGATTTTTCTCATGCTTATGAGTTTTCTCTCCTGGTATTACATTTTTTATAATCTCTTCTCTTTTCGGAACTTTGGGCTTGCCCTTGAAAAGTGGGACGATCTTCTGGAGCGCGTAAAAGAGTTTTCCGCTTTAGTTAAAGAGGTTCGGGGAGCAACTTTGGATCCCCTTTCCCAGAGCTTTAAGAAATTTTTAACCAAATTTGCCGAGATTTATAATTTTTATCTCACCGCAAAGAGTGGGTCCACCAGTTTCAGAGGGGAGGCCGAAAGGGAGGCAGAGAACTGTGCCCTTACAGAACAGGAGAGGGCTATCCTTGAGCTTGGCAGAGGCCTGGGATACCTTGCCACTACAGCCAGTATTGCCCCTTTTATAGGTCTCTTTGGAACGGTCTGGGGGATCATGCGTTCCTTTCACGAGATAGGTCTGAAAGGCAGTGCCTCCTTAGCTACAGTAGCGCCAGGCATTGCAGAAGCCCTGATCAATACCGCCATGGGACTCTTTGTGGCCATTCCGGCAGGTTTGGCCTACAATTACTTTACCCTTAAAAGGGAAAAAATGGCCAAAGAGTTAGAACTTATCTATAGGAAAATTTTAATAATTAGTAAAAGAGAATTCTTAAAGGATTAACCCTGCCTGAGTACCGTATGTTTTTTGTTGGTTTTCTGGAGGTCGCAAGCTTTAGCTTGCCCGGGATTTTTTGTTTTGAAAACCTTCGCAGGCTTAAGCCCGCGGCTACCATAAAAAACAATTTTGCAAAGAACTCACTAAATTCCTATGGACGCATACAATGACTTGTCATTTGTAAAAAGATATAGTATTTTAGTAAAAAATGCCTGAAGGAGGGGAGGTTATGGCTACATGCAAGGTTACAGATCAGGACTTTGAAAAGGAGGTATTGCAGTCTCAAATACCGGTTCTTGTTGATTTCTGGGCTGCCTGGTGTGGTCCCTGCAGGGCCATTGCACCTGTCATAGATGAGCTTGCAGAGGAATATGCCGGGAAGGTAAAGGTCTGCAAGATGAATGTGGATGAAAATCCTGTGACACCGGGGAAATATGGAATTCGCGCTATACCCACCTTAATCATCTTTAAAAATGGCCAGGCCGTTGAGACCATTGTAGGGGCTGTGTCCAAGGCTACATTGGCTAATGCCCTCAATAAGGCGCTGACTTAATAGGGCCTGATGCCGAATGAGATTTATGATCTCATAATTATCGGAGGGGGACCTGCGGGTTTGACTTCGGCCCTCTATGCCCGCAGGGCCCTTTTGAAGACCCTTTTGCTTGAAAGGGGGCCTCTGGGGGGCCAGGTCATCTATACGGATCTCATTGAAAATTATCCCGGATTCCCCGAGGGTATCTCCGGCTATGACCTGATTGAACTTATGCAGAGACAGGTGCAAAAACTGGGTTTGGAGATCCAACAGGAGGAGGCTACCTCTCTCTCAGATCACGGGGCCTATAAAGAGATAACTACAACCAGGGGAGGCAAGTTCAGGTCAAAGGCGGTGATATTGGCCTTAGGGGCGGTGTATAAAAAGCTCAGGGTCCCCGGGGAGCTTGAGTTTACCGGCAAAGGAGTCTCCTATTGTGCCATTTGTGATGGCCCCTTTTACAGAGGAAAGGTGGTTGCTGTAGTGGGGGGAGGAAATACTGCCCTTCAGGAGGCCCTGCACTTGACTAAATATGCTGAAAAGGTCTATCTCATCCATAGAAGGGATACCTTTAGGGCCACAGCAATTCTTCAGGAAAGGGTTAAGGCTGAGCCCAAAATAGAGCTTGTCCTGGACACAGTGGTTGAAGAGATTTACGGAAATGGTGGGGTGGAAGGGCTGAAATTGAAAAATGTAAAGACTGGAGAGGGCTTCAGCCTTTCCGTAGCTGGTGTCTTCATTTTCATCGGGTTATCTGCAAATACCCAGTGGCTTAAAGGGGTTCTTGACCTGGACGAGCAGGGTTTTATAATAACAAATAAGGAGATGGGGACCTCAATGCCAGGGGTCTTTGCTTGTGGAGATTGTGTGAGCAAAAAATTTCGTCAGATTATCAATGCCTGTGGAGAGGGGGCTGTAGCGGCCCTGAATGCAGAAGAGTTTGTTAAGACTTTAGGACCGTAAATTTTTCCCTCTTACAACACCCCAGAGGGATAGAAGGAGAAGAGATTGATTATCCTCAGGTTTATTCTTTGGGTATCCCTTCTCATTTTACTTTCCTCTTGTGCCAAAATCCCTGATCCTTTAAAGTTCTGGCAGGCAAGGGAGGTAAAGATAAAGGAGGAGTCCCCACTTTCCGAGCTTATGCAAAGGGCTGAAAGATACTTTCAGAGAGGACAATACGATCTTGCAACCCAGTATTATGAAGAGGTCAAGAACAAGTATCCAGGAACTCCTGAATCTGTCCTGGCTGAGCTACGCCTGGCTGATACCAAGTTTTGGTCAGGAGAGTATCTTGAGGCTATCACCTTATATGAGGAGTTTGAAAAGTTTTATCCCAATAATGAGGCGATACCCTATGTGATTTTCCAGATTGGAACCTGTTATTACAAGCTTCGCCAGACCATTGATAGGGACCCAACCTTTGCCAAAAAAGCTGTTGAGACCTATCAAAGGCTTCTTCAGACCTTTCCTCAGAGCCCTTATACCATTGAGGCTGAAAATCGCATAAGAGAGCTTCGGGAGCTTCTGGCCTCGCATGAGT
The DNA here is from genome assembly GCA_964436655.1 of uncultured Caldimicrobium sp. Taxonomy (GTDB): domain Bacteria; phylum Desulfobacterota; class Thermodesulfobacteria; order Thermodesulfobacteriales; family Thermodesulfobacteriaceae; genus Caldimicrobium. The sequence goes on along the minus strand of CAYTDX010000040.1, from coordinate 4,056 downwards.
TCTATGTGGCCACTTTTTACTTCAAGATCAAGTATTATCGTGCTGCCTATAAAAGACTTCTCTATCTCCTTGAGACCTATCCAGATACCTATGTAGCTAATCAGGCCAGGGCATCCTTGGATAGGTATTATCAGATGGCCTTAAAGGAGACTGAGGTCCTTAATCAGGGAGAAAAAAAGGACTTCTTTGGGGGACAGGTCCCCTAAGTGGTCTCTTCCTCGGTCAAAGGCAGATCAATCAGTCTTTCTCTGTGAAAGAGGCTCTGGCTAAATTCAGGGGCTGGTTCTTGAAAGTCCTCTATGGTCAAAAAAGGTTCGGTTGCACCGGGTGGAAAAATTCCCAGCCTTTCAATTTCAAGGCCCATGTCTGCCCCACACCTCGGACAGGTCTTACGCTCTTCTGAAAAGAAGTAGCTACACCTGGGACACCTCATGTTCCACCTCCTTTTCTCCAAGGTCTCTGCCACAACACTTCTTGAATTTCTTCCCAGAGCCACAGGGACAGGGATCATTCCTGCCAACCTTGGCACTTCTTGCTGGCTCTAAGGTCTTTGGCCTTTCCTCAAAGGGGTCCTCCCTCTTGAGTTCAAGTTTTTTCTCGTCTATCTCACCCTCCTCCAGAACCATTTCCTGGATCCGCTCAGCCTCTTCCCTTAATTCAACCCTGAAAAGATAGGAGAGGGTTGTCTCCCGGATCTTACGCATAAGCTCCACAAAGAGGTGAAAGGCCTCTCTTTTGTATTCCTGCAGGGGATTTTTCTGGCCATATCCCCTTAGACCGACACTTTCCTTGACATGGTCAAGGATGAGGAGGTGTTCCTTCCAGAGGGAGTCAATGGTGGTGAGGAGGAAGTACTTTTCAAGATTTCGCATTAGATCCGGGCCAATGATCTTTTCTCTCTTTTCGTAGGCAGAGAGGGCTTGATTTTTTAGTTCTTCAAGAAGGGAAGCCCTGCTGGTAAGAGCTCCTTTGGAAAAGGCTGGCTCAAAGGCAAAGACCTCCTTGACCCTTGTTTTCAGGTTTAAGAGGGCCTCTTCGGAGATATTTTTTTCTTCAAAGAGGGTCTCCGAGACCAGATCCTCTGCGGTCTCTTCAAGCATGGAGAAGATCCAGTCCCTGATGGTGTCGCTCTTTAGAATCTCCTTTCTCTGGGAATAAATGGTCTCTCTCTGTTTGTTCATGACATCGTCATATTCCAGGAGATGCTTACGGATCTCAAAATGATAGGCCTCAACCTTTTTCTGGGCCTGTTCTATGGCCTTAGTTAACCAGGGGTGTTCAAGGGGTTCTCCCTCAGGGAGCCCGAGTTTTTCCATAAAACTTTTTAATTTATCTGAGCCAAAAAGTCTCAAAAGATCGTCTTCAAGGGAGAGGAAAAATCGGCTGGCTCCAGGGTCCCCCTGTCTTCCAGCCCTTCCTCTTAACTGATTGTCAATGCGCCTGGATTCGTGTCTTTCTGTTCCTATAATGTAGAGGCCTCCTAAGGACTTGACCCTTTCAGCATCTTCCTGACATTCAAGGTATTTTTGGTAAAGAAGTTTGGCCCAGTAATCAGGATACTTTTCTGTGGGGTTTTGTCCCTGTCTGGCAAGGGCAAGGACCTCATTCCAGGCCCTCTCAGAGATCTCGGAGAGTTCATATCCTTCTGCCTCAAGTTGAGCCTTAGCAAGCCCTTCAGGGTTTCCTCCAAGAAGGATATCAACTCCCCTTCCAGCCATATTGGTAGCAATAGTTACCGCCTGGGACCTTCCAGCCTGGGCAATGATCTGGGCCTCCCTTTCGTGATGCTTGGCATTCAAGACCTGATGGGGAATCTTTTTCTTTTTAAGCATCTTTGAAAGAAGCTCGCTTTTCTCAATGGAGATGGTCCCTACCAGAACAGGGCGGCCCTTTTTGTAGTTTTCTTCAATCTCCTCTACCACCTTTTCAAGCTTTTCTTTGTAAGTGCGAAATACCAGGTCAGGTAAGTCCTGTCTTATCATGGGCCTGTGAGTGGGGACAACTACCACATCAAGATTGTAAATCTCTTTAAATTCGGCAGACTCCGTTTCCGCTGTTCCGGTCATGCCGGCTATCTTTTCATACATTCTGAAGTAGTTCTGGATGGTGACCATTGCTAAGGTTTGATTTTCTGCCTCAATGCGAACCCTCTCTTTGGCTTCAACCGCCTGGTGAAGACCGTCACTCCAGCGTCTTCCCGGCATGAGCCTCCCTGTGAACTCATCCACGATGACGACCTTTCCATCCTTTACCACATAGTCCACATCTCGCTTAAAGAGATGATGGGCCCTCAGGGCCTGATTGATATGGTGAACAATCCTTACATATCTTGGATTATAGAGATTTTTTATGCCAAGGAGCCTCTCACATTCAGAGATGCCCTCTTCTGTGAGGTGGGCACTTTTGGTCTTTTCATCCAGGGTAAAATGGACTTCCCTTTTGAGTTTTCTTACGATCTCATCAATGTAATAGTAAAGGTCCGTTGATTCCTCTGAGGGACCGGAGATAATAAGGGGTGTTCTTGCCTCATCAATGAGAATGGAGTCCACCTCATCAATTATGGCATAATAGTGATCCCTCTGAACCATGTCCTCAAGGGAAAATTTCATGTTGTCCCTGAGATAGTCAAAGCCAAATTCCGAGTTGGTTCCGTAGGTAATATCAGCTTGATAAACCTTTTTCCTCTCTTCATCCTCCATTCCGGAAACAAGATACCCCACACTTAGCCCGAGAAAACGATAAACAGGCCCCATCCACTCGGCATCTCTCTTGGCTAAGTAATCGTTGACAGTAACTATGTGAACCCCTCTTCCAGTCAGGGCATTAAGGTAAGCAGGTAGGGTGGCAACCAGGGTTTTTCCCTCACCGGTTTTCATCTCAGCAATTTTACCCTGATGCAGGACAATACCCCCTATGAGCTGTACATCAAAGTGTCTCAGTCCCAGGACTCTTTTGGCAGCTTCTCTAACTACCGCAAAGGCTTCAGGTAAGAGCTCATCAAGGCTGGCTCCTCTCTCAAGCCTTTCCCTAAATTCTATCGTCTTTGCAGAGAGTTCTTCATCGGAGAGCCTTTGAATCTCCGGCTCAAGGGAATTGATCCTTTGAACTATCGGTTTTAGCCTCTTTAGTTCCCTCTCGTTTTTGGTCCCAACAATCTTGGTAATAAGCTGGGTAATCATAAGATATACACACCTCTCTTAGGGATTTTCCACAGGATAAAATTTAATACCTTTTGAGGGTATTACAAGCTTCTGTACGAGGCCATAGGATTTTAGTTTTTGTAGAGAGTGAGGATTTTGAAAAGGGGGGTCTCCCTGAGAAGGGGGTCAGGTTGTGGGGGGTTAAAATTTTTTTCTCGGGTGAAGGTAGCGTTCTTCCTCACTGAAGATACAGCCACAATACTTCTGGCGGTAAATACCAAGTTCTATGGCCCGCTCTTTCCCCTCTTTGTATCCCCCTCTCCAGTCCTGATAATAAAAGGGGATTTTGTAACGGGACGAGAGCTCTTCTCCAATCTCTTTAATGAGCTCATGAAATTGAAAGGGGCTGTAAAGAAGGGTGGTTGTAAAGGCCGAGGCCCTGAGTTTTTCCGCAAGTTCCGCCGTTTTTTTGAGCCTTATATAATAACAGCGTTCGCATCTTTTGGGCCTCTCCCATTGAAAGGAGACCTCATCCAGAAAGGGCCTCAAACCATAGGTGGTATCCCAGATGACCTCAAAGGCCTCTTTTTCTTCCACCTCCCTTAAGGCCTCAACCCTTAATTTGAATTCCTGAAAGGGATGGATATTGGGATTGTAAAAGAACCCTTTTATCTGGAGGTTTGATTCTTTTAAGGTTTTCAAGGGATAGAGGCTGCAGGGCCCACAACAGATATGCAAAAGGATAAATTCTTTCATCTTTGAAGTTTTAAGGCAATTTCAGCCAATCTTTTTCCAAAGGCACGCAGGATGTCCTTTTCGTCTTCATCAAGTTCTCTTAAATTATCAGGTCCAGCCACATGCCCTGGCCCGTAGGGTGAGCCTCCCCCTTTGGTGGTAAAGAGGTTTTGAACTGAGT
>CAYTDX010000039.1:0-12467 GCA_964436655.1 uncultured Caldimicrobium sp. | reverse complement strand
AATAAAGTGATATCTAAGTTTAACTCCTAATTTATTGATTTGTCAAGAGGTTGTAGCTATAATGTGTTGCATTTACTCAAATCAAACTGTAAAATAATAAAAGCATATGATAAATACGGAGTTATATATCTATGATAAAAAAAGGAGATATTTTAAAATCAAACAGGTGGGATGAGCCAATAGTTGTTGATTTTTCAGAAGAGATTGGAGAATTTATTAGAATTATTGGAAAGAAAAGAATTTCAAATACTTCAGTTGATGAAATTATTCCTAAATCAGATATTAGTCAAATATCTGTGGAAAAAGTTGGAATAGATTTTTCTGGTAACTCAGAAAAAACATTTTTAATTTTAGAGGCAAAAAGGTATAGATATCTTTCCTTATATGACCCATTGCTTGCTATTAATATTTCAAAAGTTGACCCATTACCACATCAGATTGAAGCAGTTTATGATAAAGTTTTAAAACTCCCAAGAATAAGATTTTTAATAGCAGATGACCCGGGAGCAGGAAAGACTATAATGGCTGGTTTGATAATTAAGGAACTCAAGATAAGAGGAATAGTAGATAGAATACTTATAGTCACACCGGGACACTTAAAAGACCAGTGGAAAAGGGAACTTAAAGAGAGATTTGAAGAAAACTTTATAACAATTGATAGAAACTTTATGAACACTTTATTTGCAGAAAATCCTTGGCTCAGGGAAAAACAGATAATAACATCTATTGATTTTGCAAAACAGGATGAAATTTTATCTTCTCTATTAGCATCTCATTTTGACCTCGTTATTGTAGATGAAGCACATAAGATGAGTGCTTACCAATATGGAGATAAAACTAAAAAAAGTAAAAGATACAAATTAGGAGAGGTTTTATCCCAGACAACAGAACATCTTTTATTTCTAACAGCAACACCACACAAAGGAGACCCTGAAAACTTTAGGTTATTTTTAGACCTTTTAGAACCGGGATTTTTTGCAACTTCTGAACTTCTTGAAGAATCAATACAAAACAAAAATAACCCTCTTTTTATAAGAAGATTAAAAGAAGATTTAAAAGATTTTGACGGGAAACCTTTATTTTTACCAAGACATGTTAAAACTTTAAAATACAGTATAAAACAAAACTCACAAAAAGAAGTGGAACTTTACAACAGACTATCAAGATATGTTGAAAAACAGTACAATAAAGCATTAACAAAAAAAGATAAAAAGAGAAATATCGCTTTTGCTCTTGTAATACTACAAAGAAGATTTGCATCAAGTATTTATGCTTTGTATCGTTCACTTCAAAGAAGAAAAAAAAGATTAGAAGAGTTATTAAATAGTATAGAAAATGAAACTATAAAAAATAGTATAGTTTTTGATTTTGAAGAAACAGAAGATTTATCAGAAGAGGAAAGATGGAAACAAGAAGAAATCTGGGAAACACTAAGTGTAGCTGAAAACAAAGAAGAATTATTAAAAGAGATACAAACATTAGAAAAACTTATAGAACTTTCAAAGGATATAATCCGAAGTGAAGAAGAGATTAAGATAAGACAGCTAAAACAAACTCTTATAGAACTTAATGAAAAGTTTCCAAATGAAAAAATTATCATTTTTACAGAATCAAAGGATACCCTTGAATATCTTGAAGGAAAAATTAAACAGTGGGGATATTCAGTAAATACAATTTATGGTGGGATGTCTCTTGAAGAAAGGATTAAAGCTGAATCTATCTTTAGAAATGAAACACAAGTTTTAATAGCTACAGAAGCAGCAGGGGAAGGGATTAATTTACAGTTCTGTCATTTGATGATTAACTATGATATTCCATGGAATCCCAATAGACTTGAACAAAGAATGGGAAGGATACACAGATACGGTCAAACAAAAGAGGTTTATGTTTTTAACCTTGTAAATACAGACACAAGAGAAGGACAGGTTTTAAACAGGCTTTTTGACAAATTAGAAGAAATAAAGAAAGCCCTTGGTAGTGATAAAGTTTTCGATGTTATATCAGAAGTTTTTGAAGGTATAAATTTATCTCAGCTATTAGTAGAAGCTGCAGTCCACGCAAGAAATCAAGATGAAATTTTAAAGGAAATTGAGATAAAAGTTGATGAAGAGTATATAAAGAAAGTAAAAGACAACCTAGGTGATACCCTTGCAACAAGGTTTATTGATTATACAAGAATAAGGGAAATGAGAGATAAAGCTTTAGAACACAAGTTAATTCCAGAATACACAGAAAATTTCTTTAAGAAAGCTTTTTCACTTGCAGGGGGAAGGTTTAACGAAAGAAAAGACGGGTTTTTAAGTATTGATTTTATACCTTATGAAATAAGAGATATTGCAAATGATGATAACTTTAAAAGGAAATATGGAAGTTTATTAACAAAATACAAAAAAGCTACATTTGATAAAGAAATAGCTTTCAAAAATCCAGATGCAGAGTTTATATCATTTGGACATCCATTATTTGAGGCAGTTTTAGAATGGATTGAAAAAAATTTAACAGATGAAATACTTAAAGGTGCTGTTTTCTACGATCCAGATAAGAAATTAGATGGTGAAATCGTTTATTATGAAGGTGAAATTAAAGATGGACGAGGGAAAATAGTTGGTAAAAGGCTTTTTGCATTTTATTTAGATAACAAAACAAATGAGGTAAAAGAGACAAATCCGTCAATACTTTGGGACTTAAAACCGGCAAACCCTTCAACTGAAAGCATAGATATAGAGGATGTAAAAAAAACTACTCAACCTGTCGTGTTCGAAGCATTTAAAAAATACAGAGAAGAACTTAAAAAAGAAAGAGAAAGACAAGCAGAAATAAAAGAAAAATACGGAATAAAATCACTGAAGCATTTAATACACAAGTTAAATGATGAAATTTTAGAGCTTGAAGATAGGAAGCAGAAAGGAGAAAATGTTGATATCGTTATGAGGAATAAAGAAGAAAGAAGAAGAAAATATGAGAGGGCATTAGAAAAGTTAAAAGAAAATATTAAGTATGAAACATCTTTAAATCTTTCAACGCCTAATTTTATTGGAGTTATTCGAGTAAAGCCTGACCCGGAGAATTATGGTGATTACATGGTATCTGATAGAGAAATTGAGAAAATTGGAATGGAAGTAGCTATGGAATATGAAAGAAAAAATGGAAGAATTCCTGAAGATGTCTCAGCAGAAAATCTTGGATTTGACATCCGTTCAAAAGTAAAAACTGAAGATGGAGAAATAATTGAAAGATACATAGAAGTTAAAGCAAGGGCAAAAGAAGGCTCTGTAGCTTTAACTCAAAATGAGTGGTTTAAAGCTCAAAGATTTAAAGATAAATATTACCTTTATGTTGTGTTAGATGCCTCAGAAAATCCAAAACTTTTAATAATACAAAATCCAGCAGAAAATCTTCAAGTTGAAGAAAAAGTAGAGGTTGTAAGATATATCCTGTCTTTACAAGAGTTAAACAATGCAGGTAAAATAGAAAAGATTTAATAGTTTAGAGGAGTAAGATTGCGGGATCAAAGATTAATAGAATATTCATTTCCTATAAAAGAAGTTAGTGAGCAAGGAGCAAAAGAGAAAAACATAAGACACGGACATATTTCAACTCTTCATATATGGTGGGCAAGGCGTCCACTTGCTACAAGCAGGGCAACTATCTATGCATCTTTGATACCAGCACCTAAAGATATTGAAGAATACAATAAAAAAAGAAACTTTATTGTTGATTTATCAAAATGGGAAAATTCTTTGAAACATAAATTAATAAATGAGGCAAGAGAAGATATTTTAAAAGCAAACAACGGTAAACCACCTATAGTCTTAGACCCTTTTGGCGGTGGTGGGTCTATACCTCTTGAAGCTTTAAGACTTGGCTGTGAGGTTTATAGCAATGATTATAATCCTGTAGCGGTTTTAATTCAAAAATGTACCCTTGAATTTCCTCAAAAGTACGGAAAAGAAAAAGTAAAAATCAAAAAAAAAGATGTAATGTTTGAAGATGAAAAGGAAGTTAGCAGACTTGTTTATGATGTTGAAAAGTGGGGAAACTATGTTTTAAAAGAAGCTGAAAAAGAGATTGGAAAGTTTTATCCAAAAGACGAAGATGGCTCTATACCAGCTGGATATATATGGGCGAGAACTATTCCCTGTCAAAATCCAACCTGCGGAGCTGAAATTCCATTAATGAGACAATTCTGGCTTGCAAATAAAAGTAATAAAAAGGTTTCTCTTTATCCTTATGTGGAAGGAAAAGAGGTTAAGTTTAAAATTGTTGGTGATGGCTACGAACCAATACCTGAAGATTTTGATCCATCAAAAGGAACTGTATCAAAAGCTATAGCAACCTGCCCTGTTTGTGGTGGAGTAGTAGAGGCAGATAAAACAAGGGAGCTTTTTAGAAGTGGAAAATCTGGAGAAAAATTAATAGCTGTTGTTTTACACAAAGAAGGAGAGCAAGGAAAAAGATATAGAATATCAACTAAAAAGGATTTTGAAATCTTTAAAGAGGCTGAAAAGTATCTTGAAGAAAAAAGAAAAAAATTAATGGAAGAATGGGGAATAGACCCGGTTCCGGATGAGCCAATGAATCAAAATGACCCTACAACAGTAGCAGGAAGAGGATATGGATTTACAACTTGGGGACAACTTTTCAACTCCCGCCAAAAGTTAGCTTTAATAACTTTTACTGAAAAAGTAAAAAATGCTTATAAAGAAATGATTAAAGAATGTTATGATGGAGAGTATGCTAAAGCTGTTGTGAGTTATTTGGGATTAGCAATTGATAAAATAGTAGTATATTCATCTACTTTTGGTTATTGGCATAATACACGAGAACTAGTTAACCCAGCTTTAGGAAAACAAGCTATTCAAATGACATGGGATTATGCAGAAACTAATTCTTTTGGTGGAAATGCTGATTTTTATTCTACATTAAATTGGATAAAAAGATATTTAGAACATTTTACTGAAATTCCTGTTAATACCAGTAAAGTTAAAATTACTCATTTATCAGCAACGAATTTGCCTTATCCTGATAACTACTTTGACGCAGTTTTTACAGATCCACCTTACTATGACAATATAAATTATGCTGAATTATCTGATTTTTTTTATGTATGGCTAAAAAGAAGTATCGGAGATTTATATCCAGAGTTATTTATAACACCTTTAGTTCCAAAATCACAAGAGATAGTTGCAAATCCATCAAGACAAGGAAATGTAAAGAAAGCAAAACAATTTTTTGAAGATATGCTGAAAAAATCATTTCAAGAAATATATAGAGTTTTAAAACCAGATGGGATAACTGTTATAGTTTATGCCCATAAATCAACCGAAGGCTGGGAAACATTAGTAAATTCCTTGTTAGATTCAGAATTAGTAATAACTGCAGCTTATCCATTAGATACAGAAATGATGAATAAAGTTAAAGCACATGGGACAGCTTCTTTAGCTTCATCTATTTACATAGTAGCCAGAAAAATAGAGAAAAAAGAAGTTGGATTTTATAACGATGTAAAAGAAGAATTAAAACAGTATCTCAATCAAAAACTTGACCTTTTATGGAAAGAAGGAATTAGTGGAGCAGACTTTTTTATATCAGCTATTGGCTCTGCAATAGAAGTATTTGGAAAATATAAGCAAGTTATGGATTATGAAGGAAACATCATCAGAGCTGATAAATTACTTGGAGATGTTAGAGAGATAGTTGTTAATTATGCAATAAAGCAGATTCTACACAACGGCATTTCCGGGCAGATTTCACCACTTACAAAATTCTATTTACTTTACAGGTATAGTTATGGAGAAATAAAAGTCCATTTTGATGAAGCAAGAAAACTTGCTCAGAGTGTAGGAATAGACCTTGAAAAAGAATGGAATAAAGGCTTTATAAAAAAAGAAAAAGAATTTATAAAAGTGTTATCACCAAGCGAAAGAAAAGATTTTGATGAGATTTTAAAACATCTAAAAGATGCAGATTTAATAGACATTCTTCATACAGTTTTAGCTTTATGGGAAAAAGGAAAAAAAGAAGAAATGCTAAAAATCCTTGAAGAGACAGGATACGGAAGATCTGAAGCATTTTACAAAGTAGCCCAAGCAATCTCAGAAACATTAACAGTAGAAACAAAAGAGAAAAAATTATTAGACGGTTTCTTAACAGGAAAAGATAGAATAATTTCAGCCATAAAATCCGGAAACATAAAAGAACAAAAGGGATTGTTTGAGTAATGAAAAATTTATGGAGTAAAAAAACAGAAATAGAGTTTTTTAGAGAAAGTTTAAAAAGAGTAAAATCTGAAGATTTATTTTATAAAATAAGAGATAGATACTACGCTTATTATCCAAAAGGTTATAAAGAAAAAAAACAAACAATACAAAGTAGAAACGCTCTAATCGGAGAATTTACGGAAAATTTCTGTAAAAATTTATTGAGAGATTTTGCAAACCAACATGGACTTTATGCTGTAAATAAGGTAATATGCGAAAAATTAGAATTAACTAAGAATTCTCCTGCAGACTTGGCCTTATGTAAGACACCTCAGCAGTATCAGAAACCGGAAAATATAAAAATCATTTTTGAAATAAAAATGTCAATTGTTAATAACTATGAGTATAATCCTGAAACAGAAGAGATAAAATTTGTTGGAGATTACACTACGCACATAGGAAACCCTTCTTTATTAAGGTCTGATTCTATGCTGAAAGCAATAGGAAAATCCCTAAATATTAGAATTTCAAGCGATTACGCATCAAAAATTCCCATAATAGTTTTAGGAAATACACCTATAACAAATTCATACCTAAAAAAAGTAGATAAACTTAAAGAAAATGGATTTATTCAAGGATTTTGGTCTTTGTACCCAGAAGCTTCAACAAATCTTGAGAATAGCGAAAAAGAAGGATTTTTAACTATCAAATCAGCTGAAGACTTATATTTAAAGTTAGATACAATATTAAAAATGGATTTATATTTTGTTTCTTTTATGTTAGATAAAGAAAATTTAGGAAAACTTATAGAAATTGTATCTAAAGAGGATAATTTAGAAGACAAAGCAAATAAGTTTCTTAAGCTTGTAAGAGGTATTTAAGATGAAAAAAACTTCAACATATAAATTTGGAGCTGGAAACCGAATTAATCATGATTCAACAGAATTTTACAATCTAAAAATTTATGAAGAGTTAAAAAAACATCAAACGAAAGTTAAAACAAAATCTTTAGAAAAAGAAATACCAAAAAATTATTTAAATAAAATTTTTTGTAAATCCAGTGAGAATATGTCAGAACTCCCAGATAATTCTATTCATTTGATAATCACTTCTCCTCCTTATAATGTAGGAAAAGAATACGATGAAAATTTATCATTGAAAGAGTATAGAGATTTTTTAAAAAGAGTTTTTAGTGATTGTTTTAGAGTTTTAGTTAATGGAGGAAGAATATGTGTAAATATAGCTAACGTAGGGAGAAAACCGTATATTCCTTTACATGCTTTTTTGATACAAGATATGTTAGATATAGGATTCATAATGAGAGGAGAAATAATTTGGGATAAAGGTAATAGCGGAGTTTCTACAGCATGGGGAAGTTGGAAATCAGCTTCTAATCCTGTTCTAAGAGATATTCATGAATATATATTAGTTTTTCAAAAAGGTTCATTTAAAAGAGAGAAAAAAGGCAAAGAAGATACAATATCTAAGGAGGAATTTTTAGAATACACAAAAAGTATATGGAGTTTTAAACCAGAATCTGCTAAAAAAGTGGGACATCCTGCACCATTTCCAATAGAATTACCAAAAAGATGTATTCAATTGTACTCCTTTAAAGAAGATATTGTTTTAGACCCTTTTTGTGGTAGCGGAACAACATGCTTAGCAGCAAAAAGGTTAGGAAGGTATTATATAGGATACGAAATAAGAAAAGAATATTGTGAAATAGCCGAATGTAGATTAAAAGAAATAAATTGTGAATATCGCACAGGTGAAAATCATGAAAAGAATAGTTGATAAGATTTTTATTGAAAACTTTAAATCTATAAAAAAATTAGAATTAGAATTAAGAAATATAAACATACTTGTTGGGTCTAATGGTGCGGGAAAATCCAATTTTATATCATTTTTTAGAATGTTAAACTCTTTTGTTGAGAAAGAATTTCAAACTTATGTAAAAAAAGAAGGTGGAGCTAATAGTTTACTGTATTTTGGAATGAAAAACTCCCAATACATAAAAGGAAAAGTTATTTTTCAAAGAAACTTTTACGAATTTACGCTTTTACCAGATATAGAAGACAATCTATTTTTCCAGTATGAAAAAATTGGATTTAAAACAGATAAAAATTATTGGTCAGAAGAGATAATTAATAACAATAATTCTGAAAGTAAACTTTTAGAAAAATCAGAAAAAAGAAGTATCCATGGGTGGCAAAAAAGTAAATCTTATTATGTTTTCAAAGCTATGAAGACATGGAGAGTTTATCACTTCCACGATACAAGTTATACATCTCCCATGAGGCACCCAAGTAAAATTAATGACAATAAATTTTTTAGATATAATGCTTCTAATTTACCATCTTTTCTTTATTTATTACAAAAAAATTTTCCTGAAAATTTTAACGCAATAGAAAGAAACTTTAGAAAAATTGCACCGTTTTTTAGTAGATTTGAACTTCAACCTGATAGGTTAAATCCAGAAATAATAAGGTTAGAATGGAAACACAAAGATAGTGATGAATATTTTAGTGCTGCTCACCTGTCAGATGGAAGTTTAAGAATGCTTTGTTTATTAGTTTTACTACTTCAACCTGATGAGTTTTTACCTTCTACAATTTTAATAGATGAACCTGAATTAGGACTTCATCCTGCCGCAATCAGATTGTTCTCTGAATTGGTAAAAATAACAGCCAAAAAAACACAAATAATCATATCAACACAATCTCCACTTTTAATAAGCTATTTTAAACCTGAAGATATTATTGTCGTAGATATTAAGGATAAACAATCTGTTTTTAGAAGATTAGAAAGTAAGGAATTAGAAGTGTGGCTTGAAGAATATACATTAGGTGAACTCTGGGAAAAAAATATTATAGGTGGGAGACCTTAAAGTGTCCTTTAAATATATATATGTTATTGTAGAGGGACAAACCGAAGAAAAGTTTATAAAAGAAGTTTTAAATAAGTATTTGGAAAATTTTTCTATATATATCCATCCTATTCTTATAGAAACCAGTCGCACACCAAGAAGAAAGCACAAAGGAGGGCTGACTACCTATTCTCATTTGAAAAATGACATTTTAAGACTTTTACATCAATCACAAATATATAAAATTTCTACAATGATTGATTATTATGGGCTTCCCGATGATTTCCCAGGAATTAACTCTATTCTGAATGGAAATATATATGAGAGAGTTGATTATTTAGAAACAAAATTTTCTGAGGATATAAATAATCCTAAATTTGTTCCATATATACAGATCCATGAATTTGAGGCTTTACTTTTTTCAAATATTGAAGGTTTTAAAGCTATAATAAATGATAAAGCAAAAATAGAAAAACTGGAAGCTATAATTGATTTGTTCCCAAACCCTGAAGAAATTAACGATGGAATAGAAACTCATCCTTCTAAAAGGATAGAAAAAATTTATCCTGAATACAATAAAGTTAAAGATGGGTTAGATATAATTTCTTATATCGGAGTGGAAATAATCTTAGAAAAATGTAAACATTTTAGAAAGTGGATTGAAAAATTAAAAAATTGAGGTAAAAAAAATGAAACCATTCCATACAATAGCAGTTCCCCACAGGGATATATTAGAAGGTAAATTAGAGTTAAACATATTTGCAGCAAATGTATGGAAAGTTTATAAAGGAGAAGCTCCTTCTGAATACCAAGATAAAGACGAATTTTTCAGAAAAACATTTTTGACTAAAGGACTTCAAAACTTAATTGATGTAGTTCAAAAAAGATTAGAAGGAAGAGGCGGAGACCCTGTTATCCAACTTCAAACACCATTTGGCGGTGGAAAGACACACTCCCTCATTGCTATGTATCATAAAGCAAAGGAATGGGGAGCAAAAACTGTTGTTATTGAAGGAACTGCTCTAAGTGGTGATACAAAACTATGGGAACTGTTGGAAGAGCAACTTACAGGAAAGATAGAGCTATTAAAAGGAGATACATCTCCCGGCAGGGATAAAATAGAAAAAGTATTAAAAGAAAACCAACCTGTTTTAATTTTGATTGATGAACTTTTAGAATATGTAACAAAAGCCGCAGGTATAAAAGTGGTAGATACAACTCTTGCTGCCCAGACTATAGCATTCTTACAAGAACTTACAGAAGCAGCAAGCATACTTGATAAAACTGTCCTTGTTGTTACCTTGCCTTCAAGCGTAGTAGAACATTACGACGAAAACGCAGAAAGATTATTTCAACAAATTCAGAAAGTAAGCGGAAGAGTAGAGAGAATATACACACCTGTTGAAGAAGAAGAAATAACACAAGTAATAAGAAAAAGACTTTTTTCAACAATTAATGAAGATGAGATGAAAAATGTTGTCTACCAAATAGTTGATTACTTTCAAAAAGAAAACATTATTCCGTCCAAAATGGAACCTTCAGAGTATAGAAAACTGTTTGAAAACTCTTATCCATTTTTACCAGAAGTTGTTGAAGTCCTATATAAAAGGTGGGGAAGTTTTCCAACTTTTCAGAGAACAAGAGGAGTTTTAAGACTTTTATCCCTTGTTGTATTTGACATGAAAGATAAACATATAACTTATATTTCTCTATCAGACTTTAATTTATCAAATCAGGAAATTAGAAGAGAATTGTTAAAGCACATAGATTCCCAGCATGACAGTGTAATAGCATCAGATATTACATCAGAAAATGCTGGAGCTAAAAAAGTAGATTTAAGTCTTGGAGACGCATATAAAGGATTAAGACTTGGAACAAGGACTGCTACATCCATATTTATGTATTCATTTTCCGGTGGTGTGGAAAAGGGAGCAACTAAAAATGAAATAAAAAGAACAGCAACCACACTAAACAATCCTTCCAGTGTTGTTGGAGAAGCATTAGATGAGTTAAAAAATTCTCTTTTTTATCTTCAACATGAAAATGAAAAATATTTCTTTACAAATCAGCCTAACCTTAACAGAATAATAATCACAAAAATGGAAAATATTTCAGATGATAAGGTTGAAGAACTTGAAAAAGATTTATTAAGAAAACTAATAAATCCGAGCGGTTTGAAAACATATATATGGGCAGAAAACTCACAAGATATTCCAGACACTCCAGAATTTAAACTTGTTATATTAAAAGAATCAGACAAAAAACTAATGGAAAAACTTCTAACAGAAAAGGGAAACTCTCCGAGAATTAACAGAAATAATATTTTCTTTTTAGCTCCAATGGAGGCATACAGAAATGAATTATTTAAAACCTTAAGAAAAATGATTGCATTAGAAGATATTCTAAGAGATAAAACACTTAATTTAAGTGAATCTCAGTTCCAAAAAGTGGAAGAGGATTTAGAAAAAATAAAAAATGAGTATAAAGATTTATTTAGAAACTATTACAGATTGGTTTATATACCAGCAAAATCTGGGTTTAAAGAAGAAGATTTAGGTACACCAATATATGGAGATTCAAAAAAAATTAATGATGAAGTTTTTGAGTTTCTTTTAAATAAGCAAGAAATTTTGAGAAATATTGCTCCTATAGTCATTCAAACAAAGATTTTATCAGAAAGGGAAAGTGTAAAAATAAAAGATTTATATACTGCTTCATTAACTACAAGAGGGGAAACAAGATTTTTAAGCATTGATACAATTTTAAACTCTGTAAAGGAAGGGATAAAACTTGATATTTTTGGAGTAGGTATAGAAAAAGATGGAAAATATGAATGCAAAGCTATAAACAAGGAAATAACAGATTTATCTGAAGAATATCTCATTATAAAAAAAGAGCTTTGTCAGAAGAGTTATGAACTAAAACAAGAAAGAGAAGAAAAAGTAGAGACGATAGCTCAAACTACATCTGATTTTAACCTAGAACCTTCGCCTCAAGGTTCTAATGAAACCGAAATTTCAATAATAAGAGACAAAAAATTAAAAGAAAGTATAGAAATAACATTTAAACTTCCAAAAGGAAAAGCCGTTGAAATTGGAAGATTACTAAATTTACTTGACCAACATTTTGACGATATAGAAATCTCAATAAAGGCAAAAGACGGGGGAATCTCCAAAGATGACTATGAAATGAAGATATTAGAAACATTAAAGCAACTTGGGATTTAGGTAAACTTAGACAAGATAAAAGACAAGCAAATATTATCAAAAGATCAATACAACAACTGGTTAGTTTTATTTAAATTTTGAATAAATGGAACTTTTATAATTTCAACTATACCTTGAAAATGGTATAATAATACTTTCCAAACTTTAAGGAGGTTTAAATAGTTGGAAATTAAA
>CAYTDX010000038.1:0-12523 GCA_964436655.1 uncultured Caldimicrobium sp. | reverse complement strand
CTCCCCAACCCTCTCCCGCCGAGGGAGAGTAGAATACGCAGGCTGAAGGTCTTGGGGCTACCGAAAAAGACTAATTTTGTGAAAAACTCACAAAGTCTAAAATCCTATGGACTCACACAGGGGCTTGGCAAATCCGAAAGATATATTAAATTTTCTAAAAAATCTGTTTTAGCTATTTGCCCTTGGGAAAGAGATTTAAATCCAACAAAGAGCGACTCCAGAATTTCCTCAAGCTTTTTGATAAAAACGATCAGGTTTTGATCCTTATCTGGGCAGACCCTGACGCCTTAGCCAGTGCCTTTGCCTTAAAGAGGATCTTACAGGGACGGGTCTCCAAGGTCACCATCTCAGCAATTAATGAAATTAAGCGACTGAACAATCTCGTTATGGTGGAGATCTTAAAGATCCCCCTGACCCCTTTTCAAAGGGAATCTCTCAGGGATTATCAAAAGTTTATTCTCGTTGATTCCCAACCAACTCATAATGAAATATTCAAGGAAATCCCCTTTACTGCAGTGATTGATCACCACCCTATAACCGAGGGTTGGTCAGCAGAATACACAGACCTGAGGCCTAAATACGGAGCCACCTCAACCATTCTCTATGAATATCTTAAGACCCTGAGATTAAAGCCCAATGTTTATCTTTCTACTGCCCTAATTTATGGTATAAAAACGGATACGGATAATTTCAAAAAAAGTGCCCAGCTTCAGGATGTGCTTGCCTTTCAAAGGCTCTTTAAGAGGATGAACAAGCATCTCCTGAACAAAATTGAGGCCTCTGATCTCAGGCGATCGGAACTGCGTTATTTCAAAATAGCTCTAAACAATCTAAAGTATCAAGGGAACCGGGCCTTTAGTTATCTCGGAAAGGTCAGTAGCCCTGATATACTTGTCCTGATTGCTGATTTTTTGAATAAGGTCTATGAGACTGGTTGGGTCTTTGTAGCAGGAGAGTATAAAAAAAATCTCGTAATCATTGTCAGGTGTGATGGTTATCGTAAGGATGCTGGAAAACTTGTAAGCAGACTTTTTAAAAACCTTGGACTGGCAGGGGGACACAGAGAAAAGGCCCGGGCTGAAATCCCTTTTGCCAAACTCTCTTCTGACCCCGAGGAATTTACAACGGCAAGCCTTCTCAAACTCTTTAAAAGATATTTTTCGCCCAAGGAAGAAAAAAGAGAAAGACCTGGCCTGGAGGCTCCTCCCATCTAAACCTTCAATTCTTCAACTCCCCATCCCTTTTCCTCCTTAAACGAGGATGTTCGATAAGAAGCTCCTTCTCCATTTGGGGATTTTATGATAGATTAGTAATATAAGGAAGGGATAGTATGGCGCGTTTTGTAGATCAGGCCAAAATATATGTCAAGGCAGGAGATGGGGGTTCAGGCTGTGTAAGTTTTAGGCGGGAAAAATATGTTCCCCGTGGAGGTCCAGATGGTGGAGACGGTGGAGATGGTGGAGATGTAATCTTGATTGCCCATCCCCAGATCCACACCCTTTATGATTTTCACCATCAGGTTCACTTCAGGGCTGAAAATGGTCGTCCTGGGATGGGAAAAAAGATGAAGGGGAGAGATGGGGAGGATCTCCTTTTGAAGGTTCCTGTGGGAACGGTGGTGAGAGATGCAGAAACAGGAGAGATCCTTGGAGATCTTGTAAAACCAGGAGAAAGGCTCATTGTGGCCAAAGGAGGTAAGGGGGGAAGAGGGAATGCCCACTTTGCCACCCCTGTGAGACAGGCCCCACGATTTGCGGAACCCGGAACCCCTGGAGAAGAGCGCTGGCTTATCTTAGAGCTTAAACTTATTGCCGATGTGGGGCTTGTTGGCTTTCCCAATGCAGGGAAATCTACCCTTCTTTCTCGCCTTAGCTCAGCCAAACCCAAAATTGCCGATTACCCCTTTACCACCCTTGAGCCTAATCTGGGAGTAGTAAGACTTCCGGAGGGAGAGACCTTTATCGTTGCTGACATCCCTGGACTGATTGAAGGGGCCCACCGAGGTGTGGGCTTAGGGCATGAGTTCTTGAGACACATTGAAAGGACAAGGGTCCTTCTCTATATGCTTGACATCTCCAGAGGGAAAGAGGTCTGGCAGGACTTTCAGGTCTTACAAAAGGAGCTTGAATATTACAATCCCAGTCTTTTAAAAAAGGATTTTTTAATTGCCCTGAATAAAATTGACCTTCTGGCACCTGAAAAAAGGAAGGAGAAGTTGAAGGAGATCAGGGAGTCCTTTCCAGAGGATCTCAGGAAAAGGCTCATCTTTTTATCGGCTGTAACTGGAGAGGGCTTACAGGAGCTTCTTTACAAACTTTATCCCTTGGTTACAAGGGCAAGGGAGGGAGAAAGTGAACCATGGCTGGAAGAGAAACCCCTTTGAAAGACTTTGAAAGGGCAAGGCTCCTTATTTTAAAAATAGGAAGTGCTGTTGTCACCAAGGATGATGAGGGCTTAAATTATCAGGTTCTTTCCAACATTGCCTATGAGGTTCAGAGGCTCTGCCGGGCTGAAAAAAAGGTGGTTATCGTCTCCTCGGGTGCCATTGCCTGTGGCAGGAGCAAGCTAAAATTTAATAAAAAACTCCTTGCCCTTTCGGAAAAACAGGCCCTTGCTGCCTGTGGGCAGGCAGATCTGATCAAGGCTTACGAAGAGGTCTTTGAACAGTACGATCTAAAGGTAGCCCAGATACTTTTGACAAGTGAGGATCTCTCTATAAGGACCCGTTATCTCAATGCCCGCAAGACCCTTCTTACCCTTTTGAACTGGGGAATCGTACCCATCATTAATGAAAATGATACTGTTGCCACAGAGGAGATTCGTTTCAGTGACAATGACATCCTATCTGCCCTTGTGGCCTTGGCCCTGCCGGCTGAAGCCCTTTTTATCCTCTCTGACATTGATGCCCTCTACACCGAAGACCCAAGGCAAAATCCTGAGGCTCAGAGGGTCTCCGTGGTCAGAGAAATAACCCCTGAGATAAAGGCTATGGCAGGTTGTAAACCTGGCAAACTCGGCAGGGGTGGGATGTATTCCAAGTTGTTAGCTGCAGAGATGGTGACCTCAGCAGGAATTCCCATGGCTATCCTGCCTGGCAGGACCCCCCTTGTTCTGGAAAAATTTTTTAGCGGTCAAGAGTTGGGGACCCTCTTTGTGCCCCAAGAGAGAAAACTCCCTATGCGAAAGCTCTGGATAAGATATTATCTCAAGCCAGAGGGGAGACTCTATTTAGATGAGGGGGCAGTAAAGGCCTTAGTGATAGAAGGGAAAAGCCTTCTCATGGGTGGAATTACTAAGGTGGAAGGGGATTTTAGAAAGGGGGCCTGTGTTGAGTGTCTCAATGGAGAGGAAAGGGTTGTTGCCAAGGGGCTTATAAATTTTTCTGCCCAGGAACTACAAAACTTTTTAAAGACCTCCGAAAGACCTCAAAAAGAGGTCATCCATAGAGATGATCTCGTTGTCCTTGACTAAAAATGTGTTTGTAATAATATATAAAGAGGGGCCTTGAGAGAGCTGATTAAATTCCTTTCCCTCTTAGGAATTTTTTTATTTCTCCTGTTTCCCTCAAAGAATGTCTATTCTGAAATTGATGCGGCTGCAAAGACCTATACCTTTGGGATACTTGCCAAAAGAGGAGAAAAGATTGAGGAAAATAGATTTTATAAATTGAAGGAGTATTTAGAGGCTCAGCTTCCATATAGGATTCAGTTTCTCTTTCTCCCCTTTGAGGAGTTGAAAAAAAGGGCTCTGAAAGGGGAGATTACCTTCATTTTAACCAATCCCTATCAAGGTATTACCATAAAGGAGCTTGCTGATAAGGAGGACATTCACTACAGGATTATTCTAAGTTTGGGCCAATACGAAAAGGGTAGATATTATCCCTATTTTGGTGGGGTAATATTTACGCGTAAAGGCAGTCCCATAAGGAAACTTTCAGACATAAGGGGAAAGACCTTTGGGGCCGTAGACCCTGAATCCTTTGGCGGGTATTTAATTGCCCTTTATGAACTACACAAGGTTGGAATCTTAGAAAAGAATATTAAGCCCAAATTTTATGGAACCCACGACTCCGTTGTTACAGCGGTTCTAAAAGGAGAGGTCCCTGTAGGCACAGTCCGAACTGGGATCTTAGAAAGGATGATTGAGACAAAAAAAATCTCCCTTGAGGAGCTGGAGATCCTCAACCAGAAGATCTATCCGGAGTTTCCCCTTCTCATCAGCTCTACCCTCTATCCTGAATGGCCAATTCTTGCCTTAGAGGGAACACCTCAGAGGGTTATTAAGGATCTTGCCAGAGTTCTTCTGGAGATAAAAGAGGAAAGCCCCTTGGCCAGATCAACGGAAGCTATCTTTTTCCTTCCCTTTGACTACTCCCCTATGCATAAGCTTCTTTTTGACCTTATGAAGGGTCCTTACGCTGAATTGCGTGAGCTTTACTTTCAGCGCTTCAAAGAAAAATACACCCCCTATTTTATCCTGCTTCTTCTCTTTTTTGTGGCCTTTTTAAGTTTCCTTGCTTACAGTCTCTTTCAGAGGAATAGACTCCTCAAGGAAACCCAATTAGATTTAAAGAAAGAAAAGGCCTTTCTGGACACAGTTCTCAGACATACGGATTTTATGGTCTTTTATCTTAACCCTGAAGGCCAGGTAATCTGGGCCAATCAAAAGGGAGAAAGAATCTGTCTGGATGAAAAAATTGATAAAGAGCCCCTCTGGGAGACCTGTCCGGTTATTAGCAAGATGCAGAACTTAAAAGAGCTCTTTAAAAAGTGGCCCTTTACCCAAAACATTTATAATTTTATAGAAACTGTAGAGGTAGAAGATCAGGAAAAGACCTATGAAGGGGAACTCATCCCTTTAAAGGAGGCCGAGAGAATTAAGGGCTTTCTATTCTTTTTGAGAGACATCTCAGAAAAGGTGGTTATGGAAAAGCAAAAGATCTACCTTGAGAAGTTAAATGTCCTTAAAAATGTTGCTGGTGGACTTGCCCATGACTTTAATAATAGCCTCCTTGGAATCATCAATCAGGTAGAGCTCTTAAGAACTAAACTCAATCACAGAAGGCTTCCTGGAGAGATAAAAAGACTATTGGAGGGTATCCAGGATAGTCTTCTTAATCTCAGGATCCTGGGTAGAGAGCTTCTCACCTTGGTCAGAGGAGAGGCACCTGTTAAGGAGAAGGTTAATCTGGGAGAGCTGATCAGGGATTACACCAACCTTGCTCTGGCAGGAAAGCACGGCTACGAGGTCCTTTATGAAATAGAAAGCCCTCTTCCTGCCGTTGAGGTAGATAAAGAGCTCTTTTCCATTATGTGGATAAATCTTGTTTTGAATGCTGTTGATGCCATGCCAAAAGGGGGAAGGATCTTTATAAGGACAAAATCCAAAGTCAAAAACGGGGAGACCTATGTGGAACTATCCCTAAGGGATGAAGGCTCAGGTATTGAAGAAAGGTATCTATCCTCTATTTTTGAACCCTTCTTTACCACCAAACCCGGGGGGTCAGGCCTTGGACTTTATGTGGTGAGAGAGGTTGTTAAGGCCCATAATGGCGATGTTCAGGTTGAATCCAAGGTTGGTGAGGGAACTACCTTTACCATAGAGCTCCCGGCCCTGAAGGGTGAGTTAATTTCCTCTCCAAGGGCTAAAAAATCCTCATCTAAACGGGTTCTTCTTATGGACGATGACGATCTGGTCAGGGATACCCTTAAGGAACTCTTGCAATCCTTTGATTATGTAGTTGAAACCGCACCGGATGGAGAAAGCGCTCTCAAGCTCTTTGTCCATTCCCTTGAAAAGGGGAAACCCTTTGATTACCTCATCCTTGACCTTATTGTGCCAGGAAGGCTTAATGGTTTTGAGACCTATCAAAGGGTAAAGGAGCTTTATCCCGGGGTTCAGGCCATATTAATAAGTGGTTATTTTGATGAACCTGTCATGCATGAATATAAAAAGTATGGCCTCAAAGGGGCCCTGATTAAGCCTTTTACCATTCAACAACTTCTTGAACTTCTGGAATAATTTAATAAAGGAGGCGGAATCGTGGCTGAGTTTGTCCATCTCCATCTCCATACCGAGTGGAGTCTCCTTGACGGAGCCATAAGGATTGAGGACCTGATAAAAAGGCTTCTTGAATATAAGATGCCTGGATGCGCCATTACTGATCACGGCACCCTTTATGGACTGATCCACTTTTATAAAAAACTTAAAGACTCCGGGCTAAAACCCCTCTTAGGATGCGAATTTTATGTGGCAGAGGGCTCTCGTTTTCAGAAAAAAACCAGCCGAAAGGGTGAGGCTGGTAGACACCTCATTCTGATAGCCAAAAATGAAGAGGGTTATAAAAATCTGCTTAAACTCGGAAGTCGGGCCTATCTGGAAGGCTTTTATTACAGACCCCGAATTGACAAAGAATTATTAAAGGAATACCATCAGGGTTTAATTTGTCTATCTGCCTGTCTTGAGGGAGAAATCCCTCACCTTATCTCCCAGGGTCTTATGGATCAAGCCCTTGAGGCTACCCAGTTTTACAGAGACCTCTTTGGTGAGGATTTTTATCTGGAGCTCCAGAGAAACGGCCTTCCTGAGCAAGAAAGGGTAAATTCCGGGCTTCTTGAGCTGGCAGATAGATTAAAAATCAAGGCAATTGCTACAGCGGATTGTCACTACTTAGATAAAGAGGATGCCTTTGCCCATGAGGTCCTCCTCTGTATCCAGACCGGAAAGACCCTGAGTGACCCTGACCGTTTCAAATTTAATACAGATCAACTCTATCTGGCAAGTCCGGAGGAAATGGCGGAGCGCTTTAAGGACCTTCCCCGGGAGATTCTTGCAAACACCTTAGAGGTCTTTGAGAAGGTAAATTTAGAACTTACCTTTGGGACCCCCCTTTTTCCCAAGGCAAGGCTTCCAGAGGGTATCTCTGAAAGGGATTATTTTATTCAGAAGGCAAGGGGAGGACTCTCCAAAAGGCTTGCCGAGCTAAAGGAAAGGAGGCTCCTTTTTACGGAAGAAAAGGCTTACTGGGAGCGTTTGGAGATGGAGCTTGAGGTCATTGCGGAAAAGGGCTATGCAGGCTACTTTTTGATTGTGGCAGACTTTTGTGAATGGGCTAAATCCCAGGGAATCCCCGTTGGTCCTGGCAGGGGTTCTGCAGCCGGAGCCCTTACAAGCTTCGCCCTGGGAATAACCGATCTTGATCCCCTGAGATACGGGCTTCTTTTTGAGCGTTTTCTTAACAAAGAAAGACCCAGCCTTCCTGATATTGATGTGGACTTTTGCATGGAGGGTAGAGACAGGGTCATTGAATATGTAGCTAAGACCTATGGAGAAGGTCACATTGCCAAGATTGCCACCTTTGGGCAGATGAAGGCAAGACAGGTCATAAGGGATGTGGGAAGAGCCCTTGGCTTTAAACCCAAGGAGATTGATCCCATAGCCAAAATGATCTCTGCAGGCCCTGAGGTCAAACTCTCCAAAGAGATTGAAAGACCTGAGCTCAGAGAGCTAATGGAGAAAAACGAGAGAATTAAAAAACTCTTTAATTTGGCCCTTAAGCTGGAAGGTCTTCCAAGGCATGCCAGCCAACATGCCGCAGGGGTGGTGATAAGTGCCCTTCCTCTTGAAGAGGTCTCGCCCTTAATGAGGATTGAAGAGGGGGAAAGGGTGACCCAGTTTGATATGAAGGCTTGCGAGGCCCTTGGGCTTATTAAATTTGACTTTCTGGGGCTGAAGACCTTGACCATTATTGACAACACCCTTAAGGCCTTAAAGGAATTTGAGGGAATTACCCTTGATCTGAACTCCCTCTCCCTGGATGACCCCAAGACCTTCAAACTCCTTCAGGAAGGACAGACCGATGGAGTCTTTCAACTTGAATCTGAAGGCATGAAAGACCTTTTAAGAAGACTTAAGCCCACGGAGTTTAACGATTTAATTGCCGTTCTGGCCTTATACCGACCCGGTCCTCTTGAGGGGGGTCTTGTTGAACAATACATTGAGACCAAACACGGAAGGCGCAGTCCCGAATACCTTCATCCCCTTTTAGAGCCCATTTTGAAAGAGACCTACGGCGTCATTGTCTATCAGGAACAGGTCATGGAGATTGCCAGGGCCTTTGCAGGATACTCCCTTGGGGAGGCGGATCTCCTTCGCCGGGCCATGGGGAAAAAGGACAAAGAACTCATGCAGAGGCTCAAAAATGACTTTGTGGAAAGATCTATTGAGAGGGGTATCCCCAGAGAGATTGCCGAAAAGGTCTTCGAATTGATGGAAAAGTTTGCTGAATATGGTTTTAATAAGAGCCATTCTGCTGCTTATGCCCTTCTTTCCTATCAGACCGCCTATCTTAAAGCCCATTATCCAGTCTATTTTCTGGCCTCCATCCTGACATACGAAATCAACAAGAGCGAGGAGGTAAGCAAATATCTCTCCTTAGCTGAAAGGATGGGGATCCCCATTTTGCCACCCGATATTAACCAGAGTTCTGCTGGTTTCTCTGTAGAGGAGTCTGCTATAAGAATTGGCCTTCAAGCCATTAAAAATGTTGGAGAAGAGGCTGTCCAGGAGATTATCCGAAAAAGACCCTATAGGGACTTCATAGATTTTTGCCAGAAGGTGGATACTCAGAAGGTTAATCGTAAGACCATTGAGACCCTTATTAAGGCAGGGGCCTTTGATAGCCTTGAACCCCAAAGGGCAAAGCTACTGGCCAATCTTCAGAGGATACTCGGTTTTACCCAGGAGAGCAAGGCAGGTTCCCTCTTTGGACAGAATAGTCTTTTGAATCTAAATCTTTCAGCCACTCTGAGACTTGAGGATGCACCGGAATGGAGCCCTGAGGAAAAACTTAATTTTGAAAAGGAGGCCCTGGGTTTCTACCTTTCCGATCACCCCTTGCGAAGGTTCCGTCCCTTGATAGAGGTCTTTACTTCCTATCAGCTTGAGAATATAAAGGAATTGAAGGGAAACGGAAAGGTCATTCTGTGTGCCCTTCTGTCTGAGGTAAAACTCAAAAATACAAGGAGTGGAAACAAGATGGCCCTTTTGAAGTTAGAGGATGAATTCGGTAAACTAAGGGCCATAGTATTTCCTGATGTATATAAAGAATATATGAGTCTTCTTAAAGACTCAGCGATCCTCTGGTTTAGGGGTTATGTGGAAAGTGAAGAGGATAACTTTACCCTTATAGTGGAGGAGATAAAACCCCTTGAGGACTTGAGCTTTTTCACTGAGGGGGCTATGAAGCTTTACCTGAAACACACCTCCATAAGTGAAGAGACCCTGAGGAGACTGAAGGAATACCTCCGGGAAGGAGAGGAACAGGGGGTGGGAATCCCCTTACGCCTTGTCCTTGAATATCCCGATTGTTTGGTCTTTTTTGAACCCAATGGATATAAAATACCTCTTGATCTGGCCTTTCTTGAGCTATTTCTTGGAGGTTCAGGGGACATAAAACTTAAATTTGAGGAATCATGAGGCTGATTGTCCTTACCAAAAGAGAAGATTGTCAGATCTATCTGTGCTTAGAGGAGCTCCTCCAAAAGCGAAAGATTGAATTTTATCTCTTTGAGGACCTCAATATAGAAGACCTCAAAAAAATTCTTCTCAGCCAGGATACCAACCTGGTAATTATTGACTTTGAAAGCTTTAAAGAAAATGCCGAGGCCCTGATAAAGGATATTAAAGCCCTGAATCCCAGGGCCTATGTAATAATTGCCAATGGACCTGAAAATGTAGAGCTTGCAGTTAATTTTCTCAGAGATGGCGCCTATCATTATCTCACTTCGGAGTTAGACAGGGAGTGTATCTGCAAATTAATTTCTGAGATCGGAAAACCAGAAGAAGATAAAAAATGGACAATTGAGGAGCCCCTCAATCGCTTTGTAGGTAAGTGTAAAAGCATTCAAAGGATCAAGAGTTTCTTACCCACTATTGCTGAAACCCATTGTAATGTCCTAATTGTAGGGGAAACAGGGACAGGGAAGGAACTCCTTGCCCGGATTATTCATCAACTTTCTCCCCGAAGCAAAGGGCCTTTTATTATCCTTGATTGCACAACCCTGCAGGAAACCATCTTTGAGAGTGAGGTCTTTGGCTACGAAAAGGGAGCCTTCACAGGGGCAGTAGGCTCAAAGAAAGGCCTGGTAGAGCTTGCAGACGGTGGAACCCTTTTTATAGATGAAATTGGAGAACTGCCTTTGCCTTTACAAAAAAAATTTCTAAGATTTATTCAAGAAAAGACCTTTATGCGCGTGGGAGGGACCAAACTTCTTAAAGCGGATGTGAGGATTATTGCAGCAACCAATCGGGACTTAGAAAGGGAGGTCAGGGCGGGGAACTTTCGCTCTGACCTTTATTTTCGCCTGAACACCCTAATTCTGGAGATTCCTCCCCTGAGAGAAAGGAAGGAAGATCTACCTTTATTGGTGGAACATTTTGTTAAAGATAAATCCCTTGAACTGGGAAGGGATTTTAAAGGGATGTCTAAAGGCTTTATGGAGGCCCTTCTCAGGTATAACTGGCCGGGGAATGTGCGGGAACTTATAAATGTTATTGAAAGGACCCTTATTCTCTCTCCCTCCGGATTTCTTACTGAAGAGGTTTTGCCAGAGAATATACTGAGAGAGGAAGATCTTCCCTTAAGCTATGGTGAGATGAGGGAAATTAATAAGGCCATAAATCTTAAAGAGTTTGAAAGAGAGCTTGTCTTACAGGCCCTGGAGAAAAATAACTGGAATCAAACAAGGGCGGCAGAATATCTGGGAATTTCAAGAAAACAGCTTATCAACAAGATGAAGAAATACGAGTTAATTAAAGAAAAAGATAAAAGATGGCTTAAAAGTGGAGAAGAAAAGATATAAACTTATAGCAGTTATTACAAGGGTAATAAATATTTCATTGAGGTCTGTTTTTTCATAAGATCTTTCAACAAGACCTTCCTTAAGAACGGCAAGGAGAGGATTAATTAATCTAAAATAATAGTAGAGAGAAAGAAGAGAAGTACTCAATAAAACAAGGGCAAGTATGTAAGAGCCTTGCTTAACAATTTCCAAGAGTAAAAAGAACTTGGTCACAAACCCTGCACTGGGAGGAAGACCTGCTAGAGAAAAAAGTATAACGAGTAAACTCAAGAGGATCAAAAAGTTTTGATTCTTTAAATTATCTTTAAAGGTATCCACAGGTATTTTTATTTGCTTAAAGTCAATCAGAGTAGCTAAAGCAAGAAAGATTCCAAAATTGGTAAGGGCGTAAATGAAAATATATCCATAATAGATTTTCAGATTCTCCATGGACCAGGGGATGGCAAACATGGTAAGTAAATAGCCCACATGAGAGATAGAGGAATAAGCAAGAAGTCTCTTTAGTTCCCTCTGTTTTAAAGCCAAAAAGTTTCCAATCACCATGGATGAAATGGAAAGGAGGTAAAAGAGGCCATAAAGAGCTTCCTTGGGGAGATAAATCCATCCGGAATTTAAAGAAACCAGAACAAGATTGCTTAGAAAGACTGCAAAGGCAAGCTTGGAAAAGGCTATAAGGATGGGAAAGACTGGGAGGGGGCTTCCTTGGTAGACCTCAGGAAGCCAAAAGTGAAAGGGTGAGGCCCCAAGTTTAAAGGCAAGAGAAGAAAAAATCAGAATGAGCCCCAAGGTGAAATAACCCATTTTGAAAGAGGCTACTTTGGCTAAGGCTTGAAATAAGTTAATTTCAAGGGAGCTATAGTAGATCAGGAAAAGACCTGTGAAGAAAAAGATGGAGGAGAGGGTCCCAAGAAAAAAGTATTTTAGCCCTGCTTCAAGACAAAGAAGGTTCCTTCTGTAAAAACTTAGCAAAAGATAAAATCCAAAGGAAATGACCTCCATCAAAAGGAAGGCAAGTAAAAGATTTTGCGAAGCCGTCATCAGGGATAAAAAAGAAAGGACTGCTCCAAGGAAAAAGGAGAATTCATTAAGATACCTTTCCTGAATGAGAAATCTATACAAAGAAATATAAAGAACTATACCAAAGACAAAGAGTATAATCCTGAAGAGATAGTGGGACTTTAAGATTAAAAAAGTCTGAGAATATTCTGTTTGAGGTGGAATAGATGAATTTGATAGGAGTAAAATCACTAAGGAGAGAACAAACAAGGAAAGAAAACTCAAATACTTGAGAAAGCTCCTTTTAACAGCAAAGGAATTTATAATCAGAAGAAATAAAGAAGCGGTAGCAAGAAAAAGTTCAGGAAAGAATATCTTAATTACTTCCATTTAGACACCTCCCTCTGTTAGAAACTTAAGGAGAGGAGAAAGATAGAGGGTCAAAAGAATAACTGCAAGAAAGACTAAGAAAAACAAAATGGTATAGGAAAAAGAGAGGTCTTTCAGCTTTTTACTTCCAGGACCTTCTTTTTTTACAAAAATAAGCTTGTAAAAAACAATGGCTTTATAAATAAGATTTACGGCAATTCCAAAGCTTAAGAGAAAACCCAAAATTAAGGAAAATTTAAAAAGAAAACTTAACATGGTGAATTCAAGGTAAAAAT
>CAYTDX010000037.1:0-12926 GCA_964436655.1 uncultured Caldimicrobium sp. | reverse complement strand
ATTTTAACATAAATAGCCCCACTTACAAAGGATATAAGTGGGGCTATTATACCTCATCAAACTAACAGCCAACCTCTTTCTTTTTCTTTTTGGGTGTTTCCTCTTTTGTAGCATTAGCTGTGTCACCCTTCTTCTCCTCTGCAAAGGAGATAGAGGGTGCTACTACGGAAAAAACAAAGAGGGCACTGAAGAGCATTGCCACCCACCTCATCGTTTTTCACCTCCTTTTTCAGGTTTTTTTTATGTTTTTCAACCTCTTATCATTAGTCCCTTTCATAGGTCTGGGCATAAGTCCGGGCTATCCCGTATATCAATTAAGCGTTTTTTGGCCAAATTTTCTGTATAGTTGCCCTATGACCTTTGCCCGCATAGGTTTTTAAAAATTTAAGACTATCTCCCTCTTAAGGCACCTCTCTATTTTGATCTATACTTAGAAAATTTCTGATTTCCTGGATTAGCTTCCTGTTTGCCTCCTCTGTCCCGATGGTAATTCGCAGACAGTTCAAAAATCCATAAGCCCCAAGGGGCCTTGTCAAAATACCTCTTTTCAACAAAAAATTATAAAGGATTTTACAGATTTTGTCAAAATCAACCAAAATGAAGTTGGCCTGACTGGGATAGACCTTAAAACCAAGGGCTGTCAGCTCTGCAGTCAGGTATTTTCTTCCCTCTAAGACAAGCTCTACACTTCGTCTCTGATATTCTTCATCCTGAAGAACAATCAGCCCAGCTTTGAGGGCAAGGAGATTCACATTGAAGGGTTGTCTGACAAGATTTAGGGTGTTTATAATCCCCTCTGAGGCCATTCCATAGCCCAGTCTCAATCCAGCAAGCCCAAAGGCCTTTGAAAAGGTACGTGTTATAAGCACGGGATATCCCCTTTTTAAAAAGTCTATACCTGAGGGAACCTCTGGGTCATCTATAAATTCACCATAGGCCTCATCGATTACAACCAGAAGGTTTTCAGGAATCTCCTTAAAAAATTCCTCCCAGTCCTTTTTCCAGAGGACGGAACCAGTGGGATTATGGGGATGGTCAAGGAAGATGGTCCTGGTTTTATCGGTAAGGGCAGATAAAATCCCCTTTAGATCGTGCCTATATTCAGAAGTTAAGGGGACCTTTTTTATTCGAACCCCGTAGATTTCGGCAAATTTTTCATACATCAAAAAGGAGGGTTCACTTATAATTATCTCGTCCTCTCTTTCAAGATAGGCCTTAAAGAGAAATTCCAGCACCTCATTGGAACCATTTCCTAAAATTACATTATCCGGGTTAAGACTCCACTTCTGGGCTATGGCCTCCCTTAGAGTCCTATAACTTGCCTCAGGATAGAGATGTACCTCCGATAGGGCACTTTTTAAACCAGCTATCACCTTTTCTGATGGACCAAGGGGGTTCTCATTGGAATTTAATTTATAAAGGGGACCTTTGAGCCCTAATTCCCTCTGGATCTCTTCTATGGTCTTTCCAGGGGGATAGGGCTCAATGTGAGCAAGCCAGGGCTTTGGTTTCATTAAAACCCCAGTTTAGCAAGCTCAAGGGTTTTGTCAATCTGTTTTTGAAGCTCGGCAGAGAGCCCCTCAATCTTGACGCTCAAAAACCCTTTAACGATAAGGGAGGTTGCCTCATCCTCATTAAGGCCTCTTGCCATAAGATACTCCACCTCTTCCCTTGCAATCTTCCCAACCGCTGCCTCGTGAGTTAGCTCTACATCAGAATAGTGGCTATCAAGCTCAGGAATGGCCATCATAAGCCCCTCATCACTTAACATCAAGCCCTGACACTCAAGGTGCCCTTTAACCTTAGGGGCCTTGGCTATGATTTTACCGCGGGCCACATTGGTGCCCCCATAGACCACATTTCTGGAGATAATCTCCGTTCTTGTGCCTTCAGCCTCAAGATGGACCTCTCCTCCAATGTCCACATGGGACGCAGGATGATTGGCAATGATGCTTACAAAGGAGGCCCGGGCATCCACACCCCTTAAACGACAGACTGGAGCTGTCTGGATACTCTTTACCGGAAAGAGACTGACATAAGTGGAGATATAGGTTCCACCCTCCTCTACGATTATTCCTGTTCTCGGACGAACCGCTGTTTTATCTCCCCACATGTGCACCATGGTAAAGGTAAGCTTACCACCTCTTTTCACATAAAACTCCGAAATCCCGATGTGAAGGGCTGACCCGATGTGAGGATGCACCGAACAGGAGGTAATGAGATTGAGCTCTGCTCCCTCTTCCACAATCACAATATTGTGCACCTTCTGGGCAACAGAGTCTGTGCGTATGTAAAGACAGGTCTGCACAGGATAAACGAGTTTATAGCCTGGCAAAACCCTTATGAAATATCCGTCATCAAGGTCTTCTGCAGTTGCCTTGGTAAACTCATCCTTTTCCGCTGATACAGCCTTCCAGAAATACTCCCCAATTTTGTCAAAACTCTTAAGGGCCTGGGTAATGGGTAGGAGCTCAAGTCCCTCCACCTTTTTCCTGCAAAGGATAGGTTTGGCATCAACCTGCACATACTCCCCTTCATGAGGCAGGGCCTCATCCAATCCAAGGAGCCTCAATCTCTCTCTTTCTTCAGAAGAAAGGGAATCTAAATCCTCCGGAACCCTGACCTCTTTAGCAGATTTATACGCCCTTGGGTCAACTTGATTGACCTTCATTTTTCCCTCCTTAAAATTCACATCTTCTCAAACATTTCTGACAACCCTCGTATCCGAATTTCTGGATCCCCTCAAAGATCTCTAAGGGATTTCCCTTGCAATAGATCTCCCCATTCATGATCACATAGCCCAAATCTGCTGTGACATATTGAAGGATAAAGCCTGTATGGGTAATAATTAGGCCACTTTTGTTCCTTGGACGATGGGTCTCTTTCTGGAGAAGCCTCTTTATCATTTGGCCGATAAGGTGAATATTTTCAAGATCAACCCCTGATTCCGGCTCATCAAGCATAACAAGGTCTGGATCCTGCATAAGAAGTTGCAGGAGCTCACTCTTTTTTATCTCACCTCCAGAAAATCCGCGATTGACCTCTCTTTCAAGAAAATTTTCAAACTGAAAGGCCCTGGCAAGCTCCTCAATTTTAACCCCGTTTTCCTTTCCGCAGAGTCTGAGGATCTCCCTTAATTTTACGCCCTTAATAGTGGGAGGCCTCTGAAACATAATCCCAAGGCCTCTTCTGGCCCTTTCATAAGGTGGTAGGTGGGTTATATCCTCCCCTTTAAAAATGATTTGTCCGTGCTTTACCCTGTAATTTGGGAACCCCATTAAGGTCATCAGGAGGGTAGTCTTACCAGAGCCATTTCTTCCAAAGATGATGTGGGTTTCCCCCTTGGGTATGGTAAGGCTTATCCCCTTCAGGACCTCCTTTCCCTCAACCTCTACCCAGAGGTCTTTTACCTCTAAGAGATAGGCCATGCCAAAACCCCCTGTAAGGTTTATAATTGCAAAATTTCTTTATTGGTAGCCGCAAGACCTTTAGCCTGCGTAGCTTTTCAAAATCAAAAAAATTTGACGCAAGCTGAAGCTTGGGGCTACCAGAAAACCAAATATAACCGTAATTTTGCAATTTCTCTTATTATATTAAATGTTTTTCCCAAAAAGAAAAGGCCTTGAAAAAATTTTTTCTACCTCTAAACTTACAGAAAAAAATAAAAAAAATGGTGAGGGAAGATGGAGCGAATTGAGATCAAGCTTAATGAAAAGGACCCCATAACTATTGAGACAGGTGCCTATGCGCGCTTAGCTGGCGCTTCTGTAGTAGTGAAACAGGGGGGAACAGCGGTTCTTGTCACGGCCTGTCTAAGTGAAAAACCCTTAGAGGGGGTTGACTTTCTCCCCTTATCCGTTGATTACAGGGAGCAAAGTTCAGCCTGGGGTAGAATTCCTGGCGGGTTTCTCAAGAGAGAGGGCAAACCAAGCGATAGGGAGGTGCTTGTCTCCCGTCTTATTGACCGCTCCCTGAGACCCCTTTTTCCTGAGGGCTTTTCCCACGAGGTGGTAGTAACTGCCCTTACCCTCTCGGCTGATGAAAGACACGACCCCGACATCCTCTCCTTAGTTGGAGCATCAGCCGCCTTAACCCTTTCTCCTGCTCCCTTTGAGGGACCTATCGGAGGAGTAAGGATCGCTCGCATAAATGGAGACTTTATCCTGAATCCCTCCTATGAGGAGAGACAGATCTCGGACCTTGACCTTGTGATAGCCTTTACTGAGGATTCTCTGGTGATGGTAGAGGGTGGAGGTAAGGAGATCCCTGAAGAGGTGCTTCTTCAGGCCCTTTTCTTGGCCATGGAAAGGGGCCAAGACCTTATCTCAGCCCAGAGGAGGCTTGCAGAAAGACTTAATCCCCAGAAAATTTCTTTTATCTCACCTGAGGCTGATCAAGAACTTAAAAGGTTTGTGGAAGAAAAATCCAGAACGAGGATCCTCTCTGCCCTTGGAATCCAGGACAAAATTGAGAGGCACCGGGTCCTTGATCAGATCTTTGAAGAAATTGCGGCTGAAGTAGAAGAATCCTTGAGGGGCAAGTTATCCTTTCACTACAAAAAGATCCTTCAGAGGCTCCTGAGGGAGGGCCTTTTTTCCAAGGGTCTCCGCATAGATGGCAGAAGACCTGAGGAGATAAGACCTCTAACCATTGAGGTTCATCCCTTTGAAAGGCCCCATGGTTCAGCCATATTCACTCGTGGTCAGACCCAGGTCTTTGCAACCGTTACCCTTGGATCCAGCGAATCTGCCCAGCTTGTGGAGACCATCTTTGAGGGTGAGACCTTTAAGAGGTTCATGCTCCACTATAACTTTCCGCCCTTTTGCACAGGGGAAGCCCGTCCCTGGGGTCCACCGAGAAGAAGAGAAATCGGACACGGTGCCCTGGCAGAAAGGGCCCTTGAACCACTCCTCCCCTCTGAGGAGGAATTCCCGTATATTATAAGAATTGTGGCTAATGTCCTTGAATCCAACGGGTCTTCCTCTATGGCCACAGTCTGTGCCGGATCCCTTGCCCTTTTTGATGCAGGAGTTCCCGTGAAAAAACATGTGGCAGGTATTGCCATGGGTCTTGCTACCTTTGAGGGAAGATATCTTGTCCTGACAGACATCCTTGGGGATGAAGATCAGCTTGGTGATATGGACTTCAAGGTTGCCGGAACCAGAGAAGGAATCACCAGTGTGCAGATGGACATAAAGATCAAGGGACTTAAGAAAGAGGTTCTCTCTGAGGCCTTAGAACAGGCCAGAAAGGCAAGGCTCTCTATCCTTGAAAAAATGTATTCAGCCCTACCGGAACCCCGGAAGGAACTTTCACCCTTTGCCCCCTGTATTGAGATTATTACTGTTCCTGAGGATAAGGCCTCTTTAATCATAGGACCTGGAGGAAAGACAGTCAAAGATATTCGGGAGAGAACGGGCACCGCCATCTGGGTGCTTGAAGGAGGTAAAGTCTCCATCTCCGGCCCAACTAAGGAGGGGGTTGAATCAGCTAAAAGAGAGATCCTGAACCTTGTAGCTGAGGTTGAAATCGGCAAGATCTATGAGGGAAAGATCACCCGCATTGAACCTTATGGTCTCTTTGTGGAGGTTTTACCGGGGAAAGTTGGCCTTCTCCATGTATCTAAAATGGAGTCTCCTCCAAGAGACCTAAAAGGTGCCTATAAAATTGGGGACAGAATCAGGGCTAAGGTCATTGAGATGGATGAGGCTGGAAGGTTTAAGCTTACCACCCTTCTTGGAGAGGAGGATGCCGGACCTTTATTATAAAAGGCTTCTTGAGAGCTTTTCCTTTTTAAGAGGGCAGGTCCCCTATTCCCCGGATGTGGTCATCACCTTAGGGACAGGCCTCTCAGGGCTTGCTGAGGTGGTTGAAAAGGACTGGATAAGGCCCTATACGGAGATCCCTAACTTTCCCCGCTCAACTGTTGAGACCCACACCGGAGAGCTAATCTTTGGCAGACTCTCCGAAAAAAGAGTAGCCCTTCTCAGAGGCAGATTTCACTATTATGAGGGATACTCTGCTAAGGAGCTCACTTTTCCTCTGAGGGTCCTTACCCTTTTTAAACCAGCTATCTACATTGTTTCCAACGCCTCAGGAGGGCTCAATCTCTCTTACAGGGCAGGGGATCTGATGCTCATAAAGGATCATATTAATCTCATACCCGATAATCCCTTAAGGGGAATAAACTACGATGACCTTGGACCAAGATTTCCCGACCTTTCCTGCCCCTATGCACCAGATTTACGCTCCCTTTTTAAAGAGACGGCTGCAGACCTGAAGGAAGAGATTCAGGAAGGGGTTTATGTAGCCGTGCCTGGGCCGAGCCTTGAGACCCCGGCTGAAACGAGATTTTTGAGGATGATTGGGGCTGATGCCGTGGGAATGTCAACAGTGCCTGAAGTGATTGTTGCGGTGCATGCCGGGCTCAAGGTTCTTGGAATCTCCGTCATTGCCAATGTGAATAATCCGGATAACTTTAAGCCAATCCTTTTTGAAGAGGTAGTTGCCTCTGCTCAGAGGGCTGAAAAAAGACTAACCCGGCTTGTGCAGGAATTTTTAAAGAGACTCTAAATATGGGCAAGCTCCTTATCAGTTATACCCCCTTTGAAATCAGGGTCGGACTGGTTGAGGATCAGGCCTTGGTGGAATACTATGTGGAGAGGCCTTCAGAAAAAGGGCTTGTGGGGAATATCTATAAAGGTCGGGTCGTTAGAGTAGTTCCGGGAATCAATTCTGCCTTTGTTGACTTAGGCCTTGAGAGGACGGCCTTTCTTTTTGGGGACGACCTGGTTCCCCCTGAAGATATAGAATGGGACCGCGAGGTCTCTGCGGTAAGCCCTCAGGAATTCCTCAAGGAAGGGAAAGAGATCCTTGTTCAGGTCATAAAAGAGCCCTTAGGTCAAAAGGGGGCAAGGATTTCAACCAATCTTACCCTCCCTGGTCATTATCTGGTCTATCTTCCCTATTTTCAGCACATCGGTATCTCAAGGAAAATCAAAGAAGAGGCCCTAAGAAGAGAATTAAGAGAGATGCTTGACAGGTTGAGACCGGCCCATACAGGTTGGATTATAAGAACAGCAGCGGTTGAGGCAGATGAATCCTCCTTAAAAAGGGAGATAGAGTTCTTGCTCTGTCTCTGGGAGGATATTAAAGAGAGGGCCTCAAAGGTAAAGGCCCCGGCCCTCCTTTACGAAGAACTAAATATTGCCTTTCGCTCCATACGGGACCTTTTCACCAAGGAGATCTCCTCCATTCTGGTGGATGATCCGGAATTTTATCAGAGCTTAAAGGACTTTTTGGAGAGATATTTTCCGGATTTTCTCTCAAGACTTGAGCTTTTTGAGGGCAGTGAAGACATCTTTTACGCCCATGGCTTCCAGACAGATGTTAAAAAACTTCTTTCACGGAAGGTCTGGCTTAAATCTGGGGGATTTATCGTGATAGAACCCTGTGAAGCCTTTACCGCCATTGATGTGAATACCGGAAGATTCGTGGGGGAAACTGAGTTAGAAGAGACCATATTTAAGACCAATTTAGAGGCCGCTCATGAGATCGCCACCCAGCTCAGACTCAGAAATATCGGTGGCCTCATAGTTATTGACTTTATTGATATGGACAATCCAGATCATCAAGAACTCGTTCTGGAAACCCTCAAGCAGGCCCTTAAAAAGGACAAGGCTAAACACAGCTTCCTTCCCATCTCAAACTTTGGACTCCTTCAGATGACCAGGGAGCGAAGGCGGGATTCCCTTTATGAAATTTTTTACGAGACTTGTCCAACCTGTGCTGGCGAGGGTAAAATAAAGAGTAAACGCACCGTCTATTACGAACTCTTAAGAAGAATCCTTAAAATGGGTCCCCATCTGAAGAATAAGATTCTTGAAATTGAGGTCCCTCCAAGACTGGCTGAGATGATCGGAGAAGAGATCTCCCATCTTGAAGAACTTGAAAAGAGATTTAACTTTAAGTCACTTTTAAAATCAAACCGGGAGTTTTCCCCCTGGGAATTCAAATTTCATCTGCAAAGTGGTGAGAAAAAATGAGGGCTACCCCGGCTATCTTCCTTGACCGAGATGGAACCATTAACGAAGAGGTGGGTTATCTGAATCACCTGAGCAGATTGAGGATATTAAAAGGGGTCCCTAAGGCCCTTCAGCTCCTTCAATCAGCCGGGTTTAAACTCTTTGTTGTAACCAATCAAACTGGTCCTGCCAGGGGCTATTTCCCAGCAGAACTGGTGGAAAAGGTTAACAGTGAGATTCAGAAAAGACTCCGTCGCTTTGGTGTATCCATTGAGGAGTTTCTGGTATGCCTGCATGGTCCTGAGGAGAACTGTCCCTGTCGGAAGCCCAAAACAGGTCTCATAGATAGGGCCTTTGCCAGATATCCCCTTCTCAAAGAAAGGTCCTATGTCATAGGGGATAGACTTATTGATGTAGAGCTTGCCTTAAGAGCAGGTCTCAAGGGCATCCTTGTCCTTACGGGATACGGAAGAGGCGAGGCCGAATACCTCCTTCCCGGGAAGGACTTCAGACCACACTTCATAGCCCGAGACCTTATAGAGGCAGCGGAATTCATCCTTCAGGATAGTAAGCTTTAGAGTTGCGTCTGCTTATTGTCAAACTTTCAGCCCTTGGCGATGTTATTCAGACCTTACCAGCCCTAAAGCTCTTGAGAAAGGTCTTTCCTGAGGCAGAGATTGACTGGATAGTAGAAGAGACCAATGCCGAACTCCTCCTGGATCACCCCTACTTAAGAAAGGTCTTTCTGTTTAATAAAGAATTCTTCAAGGCCCCTACAAGATTTATAAATTTCCTTCAGGGCCTTCGCAGGGATACCTACACAGCAGTCATTGATTTTCAGGGGCTTTTGAAAAGCGCCCTCCTGGGAAGATCAGCTAAGGCAAAATACAGAATGGGGTTTTCAAATCACCGTGAGGGAAGTCCCCTTTTTTATAATGTCCGCTTTGAGCCCTTTGACCCGAATCTTCACGCAGTAAGACGCTATCTTCTTTTGGTAAAAAGGGTCGTCAATTTTTTGACGCATGCTGTTGAGCTCAGCTTCTCAGAGGATGAAATCCTTTACCATCATCCACTATCGGAGAAGGCCCTACCCTTTGAGCCCAAAAGGCCCTATCTGATCCTTATTCCTGGGGCAAGGTGGGAGACAAAACTCTGGCCTTTTGAACACTGGAAGACCCTCCTTAAGCTCTCTTCAGACCTGCGAAAAAGATACGATCTTTACTTTATAGGAGGGAAGAAGGAACCAGGGATTAAGGGCTTTGCAGAGGAGATGGCAAGGGACTTTGCAGGGGTCTTTTCCCTTGTGGGGAAACTCAGTCTGAAAGAGGTGGTCACCTTAATGAAAGGAGCAGAATTGATTGTGACTGTGGATACCGGGACCATGCATCTTGCAAGCCTCCTGAACAGGCCTATCCTTGCCCTTTTTGGCCCCACCTCTCCAGGAAGGACTGGTCCCTGGAGCAAGACCTACTGGATCTTACAGGAAGCCCTTCCCTGTGCCCCCTGTTTCAGACGCCAGTGTCAAGAACTTGCCTGTATGCAGGGGCTTTTGCCTGAAAGGGTCCGGACAAAACTGGAAGAGCTCCTGGCTTAGCCTGAATTTCCCACCCTGAGATCAAGCCATACAACCTACGGGTTACAGCTACAAAAAATTTCAAAAATTGGTTGCCGAAGGCCTTTAGCCTGCTAAAAATCCAGGCAACCTAAAGGTTTCGGCTCCCAAAAACCACCATCCAGGAAACAACCTCAGTCAAATTTTTGACATAAGGAAAAAATTTCCCTTATCCTTTCAGATCTGAAGAAATTTCCTGAATGCCTTTTGCTTAAAGCTTGAGAATACCCGCCCTTATTCTGGCATTCTTTTTGATATTATTTTATCAGGAGGTAATGGCTATGGCAGGACTGAGAATCAATCCTCAGGTTGGATTGGTTGAGGCCCTTGAGGCCTTACAGCTTCTGGAGAGAAAGTTTACTGCCACTACTAATAATCTTGCTAATGTGGATACCCCTGGCTTTAAGGCAGATGGCTTTACCTTCAGAGAGGTGTTGATGAAAAAGATTGGCCCAAGGTATCAAAGGGCCTTCAAAGAGACGGTGCCCTATCTGGATACCCAGCAGGGTTTTCTTGAGCCCACCCAGAATCCCCTTCATTTTTCCATAGTGGGAGAAGGTTTTTTCAAGGTTCAAACCCCTAAGGGTATAGCCTATACCAGGGCCGGCAACTTTACCCTTGATGCTGAAAGAAGGCTTGTTACTCCTCAAGGCTATCCTGTGCTTGCCAATGGGGCCCCTGTGATCATTGATCCTGGTATGGCAGCAGAGGGTCTTGTAACCATGGAAAATCTAAAACTCCGGGTCTCTCCTGATGGACTTCTTTCCATTGATGGCACCGAGATTGCAAGGCTTGATGTGGTGACCTTTGACGATCTTACCAAACTCAAGAAGGCAGGGGAGAACCTTTACATCTCTGAAGGGGCCCAGGAGATGATGCCCATAAACTATGAAGTCAGGCAGGGCTTTGTGGAAAAGTCCAATGTGAATCCCATCAAGGAGATGGTCAATCTTATAGAGATACAGAGGACCTTTGAATCCGTGCAAAGGACTATTCGGGGACTTGATGAGTCCTCGGAAAAACTAATTGAGACAGCGAGGAGGTAGAAATGATCAGAGGGCTCTGGAGTGCTGCAACGGGTATGCAGGCTCAGCAACTACAACTTGATACCATTGCCAACAACCTCTCCAATGTGAATACCCCTGGCTTCAAAAAGAGCCGGGTGGAATTTGAGGACCTCTTTTATCAGAACCTGAAGCTTGCCGGGGCCTTAACGGCTGATGGAGTTCAGGTGCCGGTAGGCATGCAAGTTGGCCTTGGAGTAAGGCCTGTTGCGGTCTCAAAGCTCTTTACTCAGGGAGAATATCAGCTCACCAATCAGGAGCTTGACTTTGCCATTGAGGGAAGAGGCTTTTTCAGGGTGGTCATGGGAGGGGAGGAGTTTTATACCCGGGCCGGAAATTTTAAACTTGACCGGGATGGCTATATTGTGACCCCGGATGGGGCAAGGTTGCAACCAGAGTTTGCCATTCCCACAGGGACAGCCCGGATTGAGGTTACCCAGGACGGGGTAATCACTGCCCTTGACCAAAATGGAAATGTCCTTGCCCAGGCCCAGCTCCTTATCTACGACTTTCCCAACCCTGCAGGCCTCTATGCCGTGGGTAGAAATCTTTACAGGGCAACACCTGCAGCAGGAGATGTCATAGAGGGAAACCCCGGTCAAAATGGCTTTGGAACCATTGCCCAGGGCTATCTTGAGATGTCCAATGTGGATATCGTTGAGGAGATGGTAAAGATGATCATAACCCAGAGGGCTTATGAGTCCAATTCCAAAGGGGTTTTAACAGCTGATCAACTCCTGGAAATGGCCAATAACCTTAAGAGGTAAGCCATGAGGAATCTTTTTTGGTTTATCCTCCTGATAGGCCTCCTTTTTTCTACCGGTCACCTCTTTGCAGAGATTAAATACTATGAAGAAAAAGACTTTCAGGAGGTCTTTCTCAAAGAATTCAAGAGGAAAACCCCTTATCTACAGGGAGAGGTCTCTCTTGAAAGGTTTAGAATTGAACCCCAGGAAATTGTTATACCCAGAGGAACTCCCTATAAAGCAGAGTGGACAGGTACTCCTAAGGCTGGTTCAAATACCCTTGTGTTAGCCTTCTCTTTGAAAAATGGAGAGACCAAGGTTGTTCGCCTCTGGGGTTTTGTGGAGGTAAAAGTGCCTGTGGTGGTGCTCAAAAACGATCTTTCTCACCGGAGTATCCTCACAGAAAGGGAGCTATCTCTTGAAAAAAGAGAGCTTTCGAGGCTTCCTCAGGATGTGCTCTTTACAAAGGAGGAGGCCCTTGGTAGGGAGTTGAGAACAAGTCTTAAGGCAGGAAGCATCCTGAGGAGATCCCACCTTCAGGAGCCCGTTGTAATCAGGCGCAATCAGGAGGTAGAAATTATCGCCCAGGGGAGAGGTTTTGTAGTCAAGACCAAAGGGATAGCCCTTGAAAATGGTCACCCTGAGAAATACATAAGGGTGAAAAATATCAGTTCTCAAAGGGTTATTCAGGCAAAAGTAGTGGGAGAAGGCCTTGTGGAGGTAAGTTTCTAATGCGTAGAAAGGGACTTTTAATACTTTTACCACTGATAATAACCTTAGCTGGTTGCTGGGAGTTTGATCCCAAGACCCCTCCACCACCTCCTCCCCCTCCCAAGATTGAACTACCTGAGCCAATCATACCCTTACAGCAAAGTAAGGGTTCTCTCTTTAGAGAGGGGAGCGCACTTTTTGCCTATGCAGACAATCGTGCCCGCTTTGTGGGGGACCTTGTCACCATTAAGATAGTGGAAACCTATCAGAGTTCAAACAATGTGAAACAGGGAAGCAGTAAGAATACCTCAGTAAAGGCTGGGGTGAATAAGGTCTTTGGATATGAAAATCAGTTTCAAAAGACCCTTCCCCTTCCCCAGGGTTTTGATCCAACCCAGCTTCTGGATGCAGGTATGACAACTTCTACCGCTGGACAGGGCCAGCTCCAGAGGGAATCTCGTATCCTTGCAACTATCTCAGCCCGGGTGGTGGAGGTTCTTCCAAATGGGAATCTTGTGGTCCAGGGAGTCAGAACCATTAAGCGGAACCGGGACCTTGAGTATATTACCATAACCGGGGTTGTGAGACCCCAGGATATAGAGGCAGACAATTCCGTTGTCTCCACCAAGCTTTCGGATCTCTATGTGGAGTATAGCGGGAAAGGCCCAAGCAGTGAGGCAGCAAGTGGCCCTGGTATACTAACGAGATTATTACAGCTTTTCTGGCTGTTTTAAAAAACTAAAGGAGTCAACTATTAGGAAATAGGAAC
>CAYTDX010000036.1:5960-13185 GCA_964436655.1 uncultured Caldimicrobium sp. | reverse complement strand
GTCTTTTAGAGAGGAGATAATGCCCCAAATTCAAAATTTTGCAAAGGTCTCATTTTATTAATCTGCCAAAACCTATGCGGGCTAAAGCCCGCGGCTACCTGATCTATGACTCTTGATTTTTGGATTTCTGGTAGCCGCAAGCTTCAGCTTGCGTCGGATTTTTTGTGAAAACCTGGGCAAGACCTAAAGGCCTGCGGCTACCGAAAAAGACTAAATTTGTAAAAAACTCACAAAATTTAAAATCCATTTGCCCCATACGGGGCCTTGACTTTTTAAAAAAACTCTTTAGTCTTTTAAAAAGAGGTGATTAAAGAGGAGGGGAAAGATGCCGATAAATAATATAAAAAACCTTGAGGGTGCCTATATGAAAATTAACGAATTAACACCTCAAAAAACAGAGATAAGAAGAGATAAA
This sequence comes from uncultured Caldimicrobium sp., assembly GCA_964436655.1. Taxonomy (GTDB): domain Bacteria; phylum Desulfobacterota; class Thermodesulfobacteria; order Thermodesulfobacteriales; family Thermodesulfobacteriaceae; genus Caldimicrobium. The sequence goes on along the minus strand of CAYTDX010000036.1, from coordinate 12,770 downwards.
GAGATTCAGAGGGGAAGACCTCAAGAGTCTCCCAGCGGAAAGGAGCAGATCAGGGCTACTCAGGATCAGGTCCAAATCTCTGTTAAGCCTGCTATTGATAATGCCAGGGCCAAGGCCTCTGCAATGCCTGAGGTGAGAGAGGAAAAAGTGGCTCAGCTGAGAGAGCAAATTGCCACAGGTAATTATCAGGTCTCCAATCAGCAGATTGCCAGGGCAATGGTAGGCTCCCTCCTTTCTGAAATCGTTTAGCCTTTCCCTCCCCTTATTCTCTCTATTATTCTGCTTGTTGAGATATCAAAATCAAAGGGTATTCTGAGAACTTTTCCGCCATAACTTTTTACGAAATCTCCTCCTACAATCTTCTCTTCAGGCCAGTCCTCGCCCTTTACAAGGATATCCGGTTTCAGGGTTTGGATCAACCTCTCAGGGGTTTCTTCATCAAAGAAGGTGATGTAATCCACGCAGGCTAAAGCCGATAAGACCTCTGCCCTATAGACCTGGTTATTAATCGGCCTTTCAGGCCCCTTGATTTTCTGGACAGACTCATCACTATTTAACCCCAGCACAAGGAAGTCCCCGAGTTTCCTTGCCCTCTGGAGATAATCCACATGTCCTGCGTGTAAGAGATCAAAACACCCATTCGTGAAGACCATAACCTGCCCTTTAGACCTTCTCCAGGTGATAATCCTCTCAAGCTCAGGAAGGTCTTTGATCTTTGAGGTCTTTACAAAGGGGGTCCTTAAAGGATAGGGAAGGGGTGAAGCCTTTAGATCAAGAGCCACTTCCAGAAGGACCTCCTCGTTACCACAACTCTTTAGTTCCTCCCCAGAGGGGGAGCATACTAAGGAACCCCCTCCAAGCGCAAGCTCTCCGATCCTGCCTACTCCATTTACCCCAATGGCATAGATCTGATTTTCTATAGCCCTTGCCTTGATGAGGGTTCTAAAATGCCCAATGCGAGACCCTGGCCACTGGGCAGGAACAATCAATCCATCCAGGGTTTCGGAGAGAAAGGCTCTCACAAGCTCAGGGCTCCTCAATTCAAAGCAAATAATGATAAGCCAGGTTGAGGCATTGAGGTAAAGAGGTCTCCTCCTTTGTCCAGGATTTAAATGGGCGAGATCATCTAACCCCGGGAAGAGAAGTTCCTTTTCGGCCAAAGGAGTTATCCCCTCAGAGGAAATGGCCAGATAGGCATTTACATAACCACCCTTATTAAAAAAGGGGGCCCCAAGAAAGATGCTTTTATCCCCACTTGCCCTTTGAATCTCCTTGAGGGCTTCCTCGACCTTTTCCGGAGAGAGATTCAGAAAATCCTGATACCCTGTCAGGGCAAGCTCTGGAAAAAGGACCACCTTGCCTTCGGCCCTTTTAATAAACTCAAGAATCTTAAGCAGATTCCTCTCAATATCCTGGGTAACTTCCATCTGAGCCAAAGAGATTTTAAGCAGAGACCTCATCTCTTCCTCCTAAACTCTCAAGTTTTGACAGGGTGAGCGGAAATTACAAAACCTGCAGGAATCCTCATTTTCTGTAAAATAAAAGAAAGGGCTTTCAAGGATGTGGGTCAGAAGATAATCCAAAAGGACCTCAAAATCCTCTTCTAAAAAGCCCATCAATCTCTGGGCGTATCTATAATCAGTGATGAGGAACTTTTCTGGTTCTTTAAAATGCGAGGGGGTCAGATAACCTGCATTAAATTCAACCGCCTCAGGGGTCTCCAGATCCTGAAAGTTTTTTCTATTTTTAAGCAGGAGAAAGAGATAAAAGAGGAGTTGAAAATTGGTAAGCTCTTTGCCAAAGCATCGCTGTAAATGCATAAGTTCTTCTTTGCCAAAGGTCCCAGCAGGTTTAAACTCTAAAAGATTTTTCACAATCCGGGGAGCTGTTTTTTTATAGGGATTACTCTTGAAGTCAAAGATATAACACCTATCCATCTCCTCGGTTCTTCTGACGATAAAGTCAATACGACCCCATAGGGTAATTTCATAAGAATTAAAGAAGCCTTTATGCTTAAGCTCCCTTTCTACACCCAGGATAAAGGTCCTCTTTATCTTTTCCTGCTTTTCAAGAGAGGCAAGATACCTGAAATAATTATCAATGGATGCCCGGGCAATCTTTTCAGAGAGCCATAAACTGAGAGGGTCAAGGCTTCTCTCAAATCTGTATTTTTCCCAGAGTTCCTCAAAAAGCATCCTCCAGGTCCCCTTTTTCACCACCTCGGTAAACCTTATCTCCTTACCTTGATAGGTCCCTAAAAATTTCTCAAAAAATTCATGTAAAAAGATACCAATGTCCTTGTCCTGAAGGGATATTTCCTCAGAGGCAGAAAGGCCAAGGACATATCTAAAGTAAAACTGCACAGGACAGATAAGATAGGTCTCAAAAAAGGACCGACTAAGAGAGCCTCTCTCCAGAAGGGTAAAAAGGACCGCCCTGTCCTCATCACTTTTCAGGATTCCCTCTTCCCGGGTCAAAGGTTTAAGCTCCGGTTTAAAGACCTCTTCCTGCAGGGTATTACCGCTCTTTTCAGCCAACCACCTGTATTTAAGGATGAACCTTGAGGGTTCACCAGTTAAATCTCCTTTCCCTTTGGAGGTCTGGATGTAAAAAAGGTCAACTTCCCTACCTGAGGATATAATCTGCTCAAAATAATAGTCCCAGAGCTCATTTTTAAAGATAGGGAGGCCAAGATAGGTCTTGATTTCATCCGTAAGAAGGGGATTTAAAGAGGTTACCGGGGGAAGGGCCCCTTCATTCACATCAAGGAGAAGGATTCTGTCAAAGAAAAGGAGCCTTGCCTCAAGGAGCCCCATAATCTGAATCCCTGCTAAGGGTTCGCCGGAAAGGGGAATCCTTCCCTGGGAAAGCAAGAAATCCAGGATGCGTAGATAAAAATCCTTCTTATCCTCAAAATTGAGGCCCTCCCAGAGGGGAGCATAGTCAAAGAGAGGCAATACCTCCCTTTCAATAAAGGCAAGATAGCCCTTCAGAAATAGGGTATAAGGACTTCCCTGCAAGGCCCTGCCTTCTTCAAAGGAGGGCCTTAAAAATTCCAGAATCTCTAATAGGGCAGATTTTATCTTCTCAGGGGAATCAAGCTCATCCAGGCTCTGGAAAAGAATCCTCCAGACCTTAGTCAGCAATTCCTGATGAGGCAAATTCAGATTGAAGAAAAGCTCATCCATGGAGATCTCCCTGAGTTTTTGCCTTTCCAAAAAGGCCGTAATCTCAGAGAGAGTTTTTTCCCAGTGCTCTTCCCCCAGTAAAATCCTCACTAAGGGAAACCTCAGGATCTTCAGGACATCTTCAACTGGATAGTGATTCCCCCTTTTCTCCCTCTGGACCTTGATGAGAAGTCTAAAAAACTGATAAAGGGGAAGAATGCCTGCCTGAAGAGGTAAGGTTATGTTAACCTCTAAATCAGAGCCCTCCAATCTGTGTAAAAGGGGAAGGAGTGTGAGGGATTGAGGCAAAAGGATAGCGATTTGATCAACACCACTTGGCTCAGATAAGGACTCCATAACCATGGATATCTCTGACTCTACATCCGGAGAGGAAAAAAGCCTGAGTTCTGGAGGCGAGGGGGGATTCTCCAGAAATTCTTCAGGCAAAGGGGCCTCCTCTAAGGAAAGGAGAGATAAGGTCTCCTTGAGAAGGGGATGGGCTGGGAGAGTTCCCTCAAAAAAGAGATAAATGGGGGCATCCCTTAAAACCTCAAAAAGCCTTTTCCAGAGCTCCCTTTCAGCACCTCTTAAGGCTGCAAAACCAGAAAGCGCAAGTCCTTTAATTCTTGCCCCAAGGGTTTCCTGCCTTTCTGAGATTAAGGTGTTGAGTTCTGTGAAAAGTTGAGAGGCAAAGAGGACCCCCCTTTCCCTTAAAAGCTCTTTATATCTCTGATAGGTCCGGGCAAGGTCTTCAAAGAGGGCCTGCGCAGGTTCTGGAAGCCCCTCTGGTGGATAGAGAAGGTTCGGAGGAACCCTTCCTTCCTTTTCAAATTCCTCAAAGACCTCTAAAAACTTGCTCCCCCAGAAAAGGATGTGTCCAAATTCCCTTTTGAGCCTTTCCCTTTCTAAGGCCTGCAGAAGAAAAAAGATCTTGGCTGTCTCAGGTAAGAGGAGTTTCGGGGTTTCACAGACCTCAAGATATAGTTCCTGCAAAAATTCTTCCCAGGCAAGAACCCTGGGGAAAAAAAAGGATTGATCCTTAAACTTCTGTATCAAAAAGTGTTTGAAGTAAAAGCAGGCTCGCTTGGTGGGAAAGATAATGTAAAAAAGGGAGACCTCGGGATCTTTCAAATCAAGATCCTTAGATAATAAAAAATTAATTAAACTCTTCAAAAAGTGAGAGCTGGGTGGTATGAAGTAGCTTTGAGGCCTCATGGCTTAGGCCTTCCTCTGGTTTTTTAAAAAACTTTAACTGAAAGGGTATAAAGGTCAAAAGACAGAGCCTTATCTCCCATTGAGGAAAAAGCAACTCAAGGAACCTTTGATATAGTTTAAGCTGTTCTTCCTGAAGATCCTCTTTACGGAGTTTAAACTCAAGGAGATAGATCTCTCTTTCCTGGACAAGGATAAAATCCGGTCTCAGGACTTTGTCCTCTCCAGCAAGGTATCCCTCAACCTCTCTGTAGAGGGCCTTAGATTTCTTTAAAAGATTCTGCAGGACCCTCCAGTCCCTGCTAAGACTAATAGACTTGAGAATCTTCAGGGCCTCCTCTTTCAGGGCCTCTCTTTCCGGCAAAGGTTCAGGATACAGAAAAAGGGCCCTTCCTACAGCCTTAGTCAGATTCTCATCATCAAAGGTAATCTCCTCTCTCTTTAAAAGGAGCTCTCCGAAGGAAAAGTGCAAAATTTCACCAAGTCTTTGGAAAAAGCCCTTTTCCTGCAAGAGTTTGAGAGAGAACTCGGATTGGTGCCATCGCGCCACCTGTATAAATTACCACATCTTTATGTGCTTGTCAAAAATCTAAAAGGGGGTAATTTTAGAAAAAATTTAAACCGAGCTGGAGGCTAATATAGACTATGGAGATTGAGCTTAGATTGGCCCCTGAGGAAAAGAGAAAGGCGCCGGACTTTGAAAAATTGCTTTTTGGAAAGGTCTTTACCCCCCACATGTTTATCATGGAATACCATTGTGACCAGGGATGGCACTCTCCACGCATAGTTCCTTTCTCAACCCTTGAGATCCATCCGGCTGCCATAGTCCTTCACTATGCCCAGACTATCTTTGAAGGCCTGAAGGCTTACTATGGTGTGGATGGAAAGATCAGGCTCTTTAGACCCTGGGAAAATGTAGCTCGCCTGAACAGATCCGCCGAGAGACTCTGTATCCCGACCCTTGATCCTGACTTCGTGCTAAAGGCCATAAAGACTCTGGTCTGGCTGGATAGGGACTGGATCCCCAAACATAGGGGATCTGCCCTTTACATAAGACCCTTTGTCTTTGGCACAGAAGGAGCTCTCGGGGTAAAACCAAGTCATGAATACCTCTTTATCATTATTTTATGTCCCGTTTCCAGCTATTACGAGGAGGGTTTTAATCCCATAAAGATTTATGTTACCGAAAGATATGTACGGGCCTTTCCAGGAGGCACCGGAGATGTCAAAGCCGGGGGCAACTATGCAGGAAGCCTCAAAGCCCAGGAGGAGGCCAAAAAGGCTGGTTACACCCAGATTCTCTGGCTGGATGGGCTTGAGAGAAAATATGTGGAAGAAGTAGGGACCATGAACATCTTCTTCAGTTTTGAAGATGAACTGGTTACCCCTGCCCTTACAGGCTCAATCCTTCCAGGTATAACCAGAGATTCCGTATTAAAGCTTGCAGGCCTTCTGGGGTTAAAGGCCTCAGAGAGGAAAATCTCCATTAACGAGGTCATAGAAGGCATAGAAAAGGGGACACTCAAAGAGTGCTTTGGCACAGGTACAGCCGCTGTGATCTCTCCAGTTGGAAAGATCTTTTACCGGGGTAGAGAATACCTGATCAACAATGGAGAGACTGGAGAGATAGCCAAAAGGCTCTTTGATTATCTCACAGGGCTCCAATATGGAGAGATTGAAGACCCCTTTAAGTGGACCCTTATCCTTGAGGAGAATCTCTAAGCGAAGTCTATGATCTTTTGGGCCTTGGCAAGCTCCCTGTGAGCAGAAACGGCTTTGTCAAGCTCAAGATCCGCTGCCTCTTCAAGACCCTTTTCTCTTAAGACTTGACTTCTTGCCATATAGGCTGCTGGATACATGGGATTAAGGTCAATAGCCCGGGTAAAGAGCTCAAGGGCTCCATCCAGGTCCTTTTTCTTGTAATAGACCTGTCCCAACCGATAATGGAGCCTGTAATTTTCTGGCTCCTTTTGCAAGGCCTCTCTTAAATCCCTCTCTGCGGCCTCAAGCTCATCCTTCTGGAGATAAATAGCTGCCCTTGCCTCTAAGGCCTTCACATGCCCAGGATCATGCGTTAAAACCTGGTTAAAGAGCTCAAGGGCACCCTCAAAGTCTTTTTGGGCAAGCTTTCTAGCAGCCTCATAAAAGAGTTCCTCAAGATCGACTTCAGACATAAGGATCACTCCTTCTTTTTTCATCACTAATTTTTAACATCCTTTGCCTCAAAGTCAAGGGCTTGTATGAGTGCATAAGCTCCCATTCTTTTTAGAATAAAATTTTTATTATTCTGCTAAAACCTACGCAGGCTAAAGATCCTGCGGCTACCTAACCTATGACCTTTGATTTTTGGCTTTCTGGTAGATGCAAGCTTTAGCTTGTGATGTAGTTTGGTTCTTTTGAAAACCCACGCAGGCTGAAGCCTGCGCCTACC
>CAYTDX010000036.1:0-5950 GCA_964436655.1 uncultured Caldimicrobium sp. | reverse complement strand
GCCGAAGGTCTTCGGCTACCTCAAAAAAAACAATTTTGCAAAGAACTCATAATACCTTTTGAGGAAATTTTAAATCTGATACAAAGTTTAAAATCCAGTGGACTTATACAAACCCTTTGCAAATTCAAAAAAAGGGTATAAATTTTAAAAAAACTTGATGGGGAGACAAAAATGGAAACCCTCTTGATAGTTTTTCAGGTTATACTTGCCCTTTTGATTGTGCTCATTGTCCTTGTGAATGTCACCAAGGGCTCTGAATACGGAGCAGTTTTTAGAGGGGCCGAGGCCATCTTTGGGGGAGCAGGTCCCACAAACTTTCTCAATAAGGTTACCATGCTCCTTGTGCTCCTCTTTTTTCTTAACTCCCTGCTTCTTACAAAGGTCAGCACAGCCAAACATAAGATCACCTTTCCTGAAAGGCTTCCCTCCAAGGAAGCCCCTCAAAAGACCCAGCCTCCGGTGCCAGCTTTGCCTCCCGTTCCTCCCAAGAATCCTCCTCTTCTTCCACCGCAAACTAAGTAAATGAAAGGTCTGGTTATCTTTGGCTCTACCGGATCCATTGGAACCTCTGCCCTAAGCCTTCTTACCGAATTTAAAGAAAGGTTCCGGATCCTTGGCCTTTCGGGAAGAAGCAATCTTGAAAGGCTAAGAAACCAGGCGGAAACCTTTAAGGTTCCCTATCTCGTGGTTGAAGATGGCTCTTCAGCCGATTGGTTAAGGTCCCATCTCTCTTATAAACCAGAGATCTTAGTAGGGGATGAGGGGCTAAGGGAATTAGCGGTATACTCTGAAGCCGAGGTCTTTTTGATAGCTATTTCAGGGCTAAAGGCCCTTATTCCTGCCTATTACGCCCTCAAAAATGGGAAAAGGGTGGCCTTAGCCAATAAAGAAAGCATAATTTCTGCAGGAGCCCTCTTGAAGGAGACTGCCAAGACCTACGGGGGAGAGATTATCCCTGTTGACAGCGAACATTCCGCTCTCTTTCAATTGCTCAGCTGTGAAGAAAAGAGATTTGTAAGGACCCTGATTCTTACAGCCTCAGGGGGCCCTTTTCTGAACTGGTCCCTTGATGATTTCCACAGAATAACCCCGGAGCTTGCCCTTAAGCATCCCACCTGGCAGATGGGCCCCAAAATCACTATTGATTCAGCCACTTTGATGAACAAAGGTTTTGAAGTTCTGGAGGCAGTTGAGCTCTTTGGCTTTTCAGCCTCCGCTATCAAGGTCATCATTCACCCCCAGAGCATCATTCACAGTCTGATAGAGCTTTCTGACGGGAGTCTTCTGGCTCACCTGAGTCAACCTGACATGAAGATTCCCATAGCCTATGCCCTGAGCTATCCTGAAAGATGGGAGCTCCCCTTTTCCAGATTAAGTTTAGCCGAGTTGAAGGAGCTTACCTTCAGAGAGGCTGATTTTCAGAGATTTCCCTGTCTCAAGCTTGCCTTTAAGGCAGCTGAGATGGGTTTCCCCTATCCCCTAATCCTTGAGGCAGCTGATGAGGTGGTAGTCTCTGCCTTTCTGGAAAAGAGGATCTCCTTTTTAGAGATCCCTAAGCTTCTTGAAAAAACCCTGAATGAGTTTAAATTTACTCTTAGGCAGGCCCGGGTCCTTGAGGATTATCTTAATCTTCATCAGGAGGTGCGTGCCTTTACAGAGGAGCTGATTGAGAGGGAAGGTCTATGCTGATAACCCTTTTTGCAACAATTATTGTTATCGGGATTCTCGTCTTTGTGCACGAATTGGGCCATTTTCTTGCAGCCAGAAGAATGGGGGTCCGGGTAGAGGTCTTTTCCTTAGGGTTTGGCCCTAAATTAATTGGTATCCCTAAGGGAGAGACGGAATATCGCATCTCTTTGATCCCTCTGGGAGGGTATGTTAAGCTCTACGGAGAGCACCCTGAGACCCTGCCAAACATAGCTGAGACCGACAGGGCCTTTGCCTTTAAAAGGCCCTGGCAAAAGGCCTTTATAGTTATGGCTGGTCCTCTGGCTAACTTTATCTTTGCCTTCCTTGCCTTCTGGTTTATCTTAACCTTCATCGGCAGGACCTATACCCCTCCCAAGATTGGGGAGATTCTTCCGGGAAGCCCGGCTGAAAGGGCCGGCCTTCAAACAGGAGACCTCATCACCGAGATAAATGGGAAAAAGGTGGAATCCTTTGAAGCGCTCCTTCTTGAGATCCGCAGGGAGGAGAATCCCGTTGAGATTGAACTGAAGGTAAAGAGAGGTCAGGAAATCCTTCTCTTCAAGGTTAAGCCAGCCTTAATGGAGGGGACAAACCTCTTTGGCAAAAAAACGAAGGTGCCCTTTTTGGGATTCAGGTCAACCAATGAACAGCTCCATGAAAGGCTTGATCCACTATCAGCTTTGGGTGCTGCCGGAAAGCGGGTCTATGAATTTACTTCTCTGACCTTTCTTGCCATCTACAAGCTCTTTACAGGAGAACTCCCCTTTTCAACCTTAGGTGGCCCCATAACCATAGGAAAGTTTGCTGGAGACTCAGCCCGACTTGGATTTGTGGCCTTCCTTTCCTTTATGGCTTTACTATCCATCAATCTTGGAGTCTTAAATATCCTACCCCTTCCCATGCTGGATGGAGGACACCTGGTGATCTTTGGTATAGAGGCCCTCAGGGGAAGGACCCTCTCTTTAAAGACCCAGGAGCTCATCTTTAAAATCGGGCTTATCCTCATCATTGCCCTTTCCCTTGCCGTCTTTTATAACGACATCCTGCGATTGCTTTCGGGATGGAAGCTCCATTAAAAAAGGAGCCCCTCATCCTTGCCATTGAAACCTCAGGAAAAACAGGTGGAATTGCCCTTTTCAGAGAGACCCTCCTTGAGGAGATAAACTTTCAGGCCCGGGACTCCTATTCCAGAAGACTCTTTCAGGTCTTTCCCTTTTTACAGCAAAAGTCAGGTCTTTCCCTTAAGGAGGTAGATTATCTTGCCATAGACATTGGACCGGGGAGCTTTACGGGTTTAAGAATTGGGCTTACTCTTGCAAAGGCCTTGGCCCTGGTTTACCCCTTTCCCCTTTTACCCCTGAGCAGTCTTGAGATACTTGCTTATACCTGTAATTGTACCCACCATCCCATAGTTACCCTGATTGATGCCTATTCAAAAGAGGTCTTCCTGGCTATCTATAGACTTGAAGGGAAAGACCTAAGGACCCTCTTAGAACCCGGGCTTTATCCTCTGAAGGAGGTTCCGGATCTGATTAGGGAACCCTCTTTTTTTCTGAGTGAGACCATGGAGAAGTGGGAGGACTTTTTCAGAGAGACTCTAAGGGAGAGATTTTTGCTTCCTCCCCTTAAGCCGGCCCTTAGAGCAGGCTTGCTTTCTCAGGTGGCTAAGCTAAAATTGATGCAAGGGCAGATTAAACCTGCAAAGGCTGAAGACCTTCAGCCTTTATATTTAAAGGCCTCGGAAGCCGAAAGGAAAAGATGTTTCTCTATCTCTTGAAAAGATTTTCCATTCTGCTTGTTACCCTCTGGGGTATAACCATATTAACCTTTGGGATCCTTCACCTTGCACCAGGTGGCCCTCTCAGTCCCTTAACGGAATTTAATCCCAAGATCACCCCTGAGTTCAGGGAAAAACTGGTCAAGATGTATGGCCTGGATAAACCCTTGCACATACAGTATTTAAATTGGTTGAAGGGCATCTTGAGGCTTGACTTTGGCAGATCCTTTGCCTTGGATCAGAGACCTGTCTGGGACAAGATCAAAGAGAGACTACCCATAACCCTGCTCATTAATGTCCTTTCCCTTTCTCTTATTCTGTTTGTGAGTATCCCCTTGGGGGTCTTTTCAGCAGTCAGGGCAGGAGGAAAGCTGGATCGGTTTTTTACCCTTTTTACCTTCTTTGGTTATGCCATGCCAAGCTTCTGGCTGGCCCTTCTTCTCATGCTGTTTTTTGGAGTAAAGCTTAAGGTTCTTCCTATTTCAGGCCTTCATTCCATTGTGGGATATGATCAAATGAGTTTCTGGGAAAAGCTCTGGGACTGGACAAAGCATCTGCTATGTCCTCTTTTTGTAGCCACCTTTGGTGGAATAGCTGGTTTTTCAAGATATCTGAGAAACTCCTTAGTTGAGGTCTTAAAGGCCGACTACATAACCTATGCCAGGGCCAAGGGGCTTCCCGAGAGGGTGGTGCTCTATAAGCACGCCTTAAGAAATGCCCTGCTTCCCATGATTACCCTTCTGGGACTATCTCTTCCGGGATTAATCGGAGGCTCTGTTATCTTTGAGACCATCTTTGGGATTCCCGGTCTCGGTCAACTCATGTGGCAGGCGGTGATGAGTAGAGATTATCCTGTAATTATGGCCAATCTGCTTCTTGTTTCTTTTCTCACCCTTCTGGGAAACTTTTTGGCTGATCTTGGCTATGCCCTGGCAGATCCCCGGATAAGACTGGGAGAGAAAAGGTAATGCTCAGGGAACTTTTAACCTCAAAAACAGGGGCCTTTGCTTCAGGAGTGGTCCTGTTTCTAATCTTCCTTGCCCTTTTCGGCCCCCTTCTTTCCCCCTTTGACCCCTTTGAAATTAATGTGAGGGCTATTCTTCAGGCCCCCAGTTTTGATCATCCCTTCGGGACAGATCTGCTGGGTAGGGATCTTCTGAGCCGGATGATTTACGGAGCAAGGATCTCCCTTCAGGTAAGTATAGTGGCAGTGGGTTTGTCTCTTCTAATTGGTGTCTTCTTAGGGGCTCTGGCAGGATACTTTGGAGGAATTGTTGACCAGATTATCTCAAGACTGATTGATATAATGCTCTGTTTTCCAACTATTTTTCTCATCCTGGCTGTGATTGCCTATCTTGAACCCTCCATAGTAACCATCATGGTTGTGATAGGGCTTACTTCCTGGATGGGGGTTGCCCGTTTAGTGAGAGCGGAGTTTTTATCTTTAAAGGAAAGGGAGTTTGTGCTTTCTGCAAAGATTTATGGAGCCTCTTCCTTCAGAATCATCTTTAAACACCTGTTACCCAACACCCTTCCTCCGATACTGGTATCAGCCTCTTTGGGGATGGGAAATGCCATTTTGATTGAGTCAGCCCTTTCCTTTCTGGGTATAGGGGTTCAACCGCCTGTTCCCTCCTGGGGGAATCTACTCATTGACGGGAAGGAGACCTTAGAGGTTGCCTGGTGGCTCTCTGTATTTCCTGGTCTTGCGATTTTGCTGACCGTGCTTGCCTTTATCCTGCTTGGGGAGACCTTACAGGAGGTATTGAATCCCAGGAAGTGAAATGCCGAGGGCGGGACTCGAACCCGCACAGGCACAGGGCCCACTGCCCCCTCAAGACAGCGCGTCTACCAATTCCGCCACCTCGGCGCTATAGATTAAAATATAACTTTACCTTTGGTTTTGTCAAGAGCCCGTATGAGTCCACTGGGTCTTAGATTTTTTATCAGATTTAAAATTTTCGCCAAAGGTGCTTATTTACGAATTTTTTGTGGTAGGCACAGGTTTCAGCCTGCGATAATGAGGGACTTCCCCTCTCCCTTGGCGGAAGAGCCTCCCCAAAAAACTCCCTCTCCTTAAAAATGCAAGCTAAGGCCTGCCGTTATAACAAAGGTTGAGTTGAACAAGCCATAGTTTTGCAAAGGTCGCAAAGGTTTGATAAAATAGAGAAAAATTTCTGAAGGAGGCCAAAGATGATACCTCGTTATACCAGAGAGGTGATGCAAAAGCTCTGGAGTGAAGAAGAAAAACTAAGGTCCTGGCTACTTGTGGAGTTCTACGCTATGGAAGCCTGGTACAGGCTTGGAAAGGTGCCAGAAGGGGATTACCAGATCCTCAAGGAGAAACTCAGCCCCTATATGGAAAGGGGCTTTACCGCTGAAAATGTAAAAAGGGTTGAGGAGATTGAAAGGGAAACTAAGCACGATGTCATTGCCTTTCTTACCCATCTTGCAGAGATTGCAGGCCCCTCTGCAAGATATCTT